>JBIOJD010000340.1:0-4514 GCA_044450485.1 Polyangiales bacterium
CCCCGCGACGCGAAGTTGAACAACGCGAGCTGCGTCTTGCCGTAGCTCACGGCGATTCCGCCTTCGCGCGGGACGTCGGCGGCGCGCGCGAGCGGCACCCAGCGCGACTGCAGCACGGGTAGCGCGACCCTGACGCCCGCGCTGAACGCGGGCTTGGGCCAAGCGGCCGGGCGGCTCTGGCCGCGCTCGGAGATCAACGCAACGCTCGGATCGACGCGCTCGGAGTTGACGAAGTGACGGAAGGCGGCCCGGCGCTCCGGGTTTTGCACCACTTCGGTCCACTCGCAGCGGTAGCCGTCGACGAGCTGCTGCATCTGGCGCTCGAGCTCGGCGCCGATGCCGAGACTGTCTGCGACGACGATCTCCCGGAGTCGCTCGATCCCGCCTTCGAGCTTCTCGAGCCAGACCGAGGTGCGCGTGAGCTTGTCCGCCGTGCGGATGTAGAACATCAAGAAACGGTCGATGTAACGGATGCAGGTGTCGTCGTCCAAGTCGGCAGCGAGCAGGTCCGCGTGGCGGGGCCGCATGCCGCCGTTGCCGCAAACGTAGAGGTTCCAGCCCTTCTCGGTGGCGATGATGCCGAAGTCCTTGCTCTGCGCTTCGGCGCACTCGCGCGTGCAACCGCTGACCGCGCTCTTGAGCTTGTGCGGCGCTCGCAAGCCCTTGTAACGCTCCTCCACGCGGATCGCGAAGCCGACCGAGTCCTGGACGCCGAAGCGGCACCAGGTGCTGCCAACGCAGCTCTTGACCGTACGCATCGCCTTGCCGTAGGCATGCCCGCTCTCGAAACCGGCCGCGACCAATTCGGACCAGATGTCCGGAAGCTGATTGAGCTGCGCGCCGAACAGATCGATGCGCTGGCCGCCGGTGATCTTCGTATACAGACCGAACTTCGCCGCCACGCGACCCAGCACGATCAGCTTCTCGGGTGTGATCTCGCCACCGGGAATGCGCGGCACGACCGAGTACAGGCCGCCGCGCTGGATGTTGGCGAGAAACCTGTCGTTCGTGTCCTGGATCGTGGCGTGGTCCAAGATCGGCTCGTTGTGCGTGCTCGCCAGGATCGAGGCCACCGCCGGCTTGCACACTTCGCAGCCGCTGCCCTGACCCTGCGCGGCCAGCAGCTCGGCGAAGCTGCGGTAACCGTGGACCGCCACCAGCTCGAAGAGCTCCTGGCGAGTGAACGCAAAGTGCTCGCACAGGCGCGGCTTCGCCCGCTTGCCCTGGCTTTGGGCCAAGATTTCGGTCACCAGCGGAAGGCAGGCGCCGCACCCGGTCCCGGCCTTGGTCCGCGCCTTGACCTCGGCCACGCTGCACAGACCGTGGTCGGCGATGCTGCGCTTGATCTGCTCGCGCGTGACGTTGTTGCAGACGCAGACGTGGCTCGAGCAGGCCGAGGCCGACGCGGCGCCGAGGATCAAGCTTTCAGGTGCATCGGTCAGCTCGCCGCCGCGCGACAACGCAACGAGCTGCGGATACGCGCTCGCGTCTCCGATCAAGATGCCGCCGAGCAAGCGCTTGGCGTCCGCGCTGACGACCAGCTTCTTGTAGACGCCGCGCACGCCGTCCTCGAGCACCAGCGTCTTGCTCGGCTCGCGCCCCTCGAAAGGGTCGCCGAAGCTCGCCACCTCGACGCCCATGAGCTTCAGCTTGGCCGAGAGATCGCTGCCCGTGAACACAGCGGCCTCTCCGCAGAACTGCTTGGCCACCACGTCCGCCATCGCGTAGCCCGGCGCGACCAGGCCATAGACCGTGTCGCGGTGCAGCGCGACCTCGCCGAGCGCGAAGATCTTCGGATCGCTCGTGCGCAGCTCGTCGTCGACCACGACGCCGCCGCGCACCCCAATCTCGAGCCCGGCTTCGCGAGCCAGCTCGTCGCGCGGGCGGATCCCGGCGGACACCACGAGCATGTCGACCTCGAGCACCTCTCCATCAGCGAACGCCACGCCCGTCACTCGAGCGTCTCCGACGACCTCCCGCGGCGAAACGCCGAGGTGCACGTGCACGCCGAGCTCCTCGATCTTGTTTCGCAAGAGCAAGGCCGCGCGATCGTCGAGCTGTCGCGGTAAGAGCCGCGGTGCGACCTCGACCACATGAGTCTCGAGCCCCGTCAGCTGCAGCGCGCGCGCCGCTTCGAGGCCGAGCAGGCCACCGCCCAACACCGCAGCGCGCCGAGCGCCTGCCGCGTACTCCATGATCGCCTCGAGGTCTTCGATCGTGCGGTACACGAACACGCCCGGCTTGTGGGTGCCGGGAATCGGCGGCACGAACGGGGCGGACCCGGTGCAGAGCGCGAGCAGGTCGTAGCGCAGCTCGCTGCCGTCTTGCAGTCGAACGGTCTGCGCGCTGCGATCGAGCGCGACGGCACGCGCCCCAGTCCTCAGCTCGATGTCGTGCTCGCGGTACCAGTCCTCACCGGCGAGCAGCAGTTTGCCGGCGTCGCGCTGCTCGAAATAGCTCGTGAGATGGACGCGGTCGTAGGCAGGGCGCGGCTCTTCACCCAGCACCACGATGCGGTGCCGTACCGGCTGATCGAGCTCGCGCAGGCTGACGCAGAGCCGGTGGCTCACCATGCCGTTTCCGACGATGATCAGCGTGCGTCGTGCGGCGTCGCCTGCCTCGTGCATGTCGTCGATCGTGCACGAACGAAGATTTCGACTCCGTTACTTCGGTGCAAAAAGAATCCTCTCGGAGGCTTCTTTTCGTGTTACGCGCTCGAAACGCGCGGCGTGCAGCGAACGTACAGCGGATCACTCGGGCGACGGCGGATACATCCGCAGGACGTCGTTGGCGAGGAACTTGATCCGCGTGAGCAGCGCGTCACTGGTGTCGGCGTCTTGGCTCGCCGCCAGGATCTGCATCAACGCATGGTGCGCGCGCCGCACCTCCCCCACGAGCCAGCCGACGTCGCGCGCAGTGTCTCCGCCCGCGGGCTCGTAGCCGCGCTCGAGCTCGCGCAAGCGCCACTCGGTCAGGACGAGCGCGGATGGCAAGACCCCTTCCCCGCCGCAATCACGGCATGCTTCCGGTCCACGCGGGCCCGAAACCACGCCCTCTCCGTAGCAAGTCCAGCATTTGACGTCCGTGCTCTGCGGCATCCGCACCCTCGTTTGTTTCGCGCAGTGTAGCGTTGCTCGAGACCCGCCGCTCGGAGCGCGCTCTTGGTTTACGCGCATTTGACGGCCGCGAAACCTCACCGACACGAAACACCGGTCGAGACGGGGAGCACCCCTCAAATCACCTGATTTGGCTAGCAAGCCGTTCCAAGCTAGGTTTCGAGCCGTGTTGGGCTGGGTCTTCCTCGCGTTCTCGCTCACCGCCGCGTCTTTCACGCTCAACGTGTTCTTTCCGCGCAGGAGCCGGGCGCTGCTGCTGCCGAGCTTCTTCTTCGGCTGGCTCGTGGGCGAGCTGCCCTTGCACATCGGCTGGCAAGCCGCGTGCGCAGCCGGATTCGTGGCGCTCGGCGCGCTCTCGAGCCCTCCAGGCGCGGCAGCGCTCGCGCTGCTCGTGGCATCCTGGGTCGGCCTGCTGCTGAGCATCGCGCAGTCGCAGCGTGCCGGCTCGGTGATTGAAGCGGCTCTCGACCGCGCCCTCGGCAAGACGAGCTCCCTCGCGATCAGCGACCCGGTCGCGCAGCGGCTGCAATCCCCGATCGGACGCTGGCGCTTGCTCTGGCCGTTTCACTTCCGGCATCGGGACGTCGAAGTGATCTACGACATCGCATACGCGGACGTGGGCGGACCCCGCAATCACCTCGACGTGTATCGCCCGCGCCAGCGGGTCGAGCGCGCACCCGTGCTGCTGCAGATCCACGGCGGCGGCTGGATCGTCGGCAACAAGCGGCAGCAAGCCTTACCCCTGCTCGTGGACCTCGCGGCCCGCGGCTTCGTGTGCGTCTCGGCCAACTACCGACTCAGCCCGCGTGCGACGTTTCCCGACCACCTGATCGATCTCAAGCGCGCGCTGATCTGGGTGCGCAGGCACATCGCGGAGCACGGCGGCGATCCGAGCTTCGTGGTGGTGACGGGCGGTTCGGCTGGTGGGCACCTGGCCGCGTTGCTCGCGCTGACCCCGAATCTGCCCGAGTACCAACCGGGCAACGAAGACGTGGACACCCGCGTGCAAGGCTGCATTCCGTTCTACGGCGTCTACGACCTCGCGGGCCTATCGAGCGGCAAGCCCCCCGACCATCTGGTCGGGCTCTGGGAGCAACGAGTGCTCAAGCGCAAGCTCGCGGCTGCGCGAGAAGCTTTCGAGCTGGCTTCCCCCATCGGTCACGTTCACGCAGAAGCGCCGCCGTTCTTCGTGATCCAAGGCAGCCACGACAGCGTGGTGTCGGTGGAGGACGCCCGCGCCTTCGCAGCGGCGCTCGCGACCGCGTCGAATGCGCCGGTGGTCTACGCCGAGCTACCGGGCGCGCAGCACGCGTTCGACCTGTTCCATTCGATTCGCACGCACCATGCGATCGCCGGCATTCGGCGTTTCTTGACGTGGCTGATCGCGCACCGGGCACG
>JBIOJD010000341.1:0-4494 GCA_044450485.1 Polyangiales bacterium
GCGCTGGGACGCAGCGGCGGCTTGGCCAGGCTGCTCTTCGGCGGGGCGAGCAATAGCGTCATGGTGCGGCCTTCCATCTTGGGCTCGGCCTCCACGCTCGCTTGCGCACCCAGGCGCTGCACGATCAGCCGGAGCTGTCGCTCGGCCATCTCGGGGTGCGTGATCTCGCGGCCGCGGAAGCGCACCGTGCACTTCACTTTGTCGCCCTCGCCGAGGAACCGCAGGATGTGCCGCAGCTTGACCTCGATGTCGTGATCGTCGGTCTTGGGCCGGAGCTTGATCTCCTTGAGCTCGACCGTGGACTGGCGCTTCCTGGCTTCCGCTTGCCGCTTCTTTTCCTCGTACTTGAACTTCCCGAAGTCCATGATCTTGCACACGGGCGGGAAGGCTTTGGGGTTCACCTCGACCAGGTCGAGGCTGGCCTCACGCGCGAGGCGCAAAGCCTCGGGCGTATCGAGCACCCCCAGCATCTCACCATCCGCGCTCACCACCCGCACCTGCGGCACGCGTATGCGGTGGTTGATGCGCGGTCCCGTTGCACTACCTCGGTCTCGGTCGCGATCGAAAGGCCTACCAATTGCGATGACTATTTCCTCCGGCTCGAGGACAACGCTGTCCTCATTTCAGTTTCCAACCGCGCCCGAGAGCACCGGCTCCCTGGCGCGAAGCAATGCACTCTAGCCCTTTCGGCGCGAGGGCGGCATCCCCTCGACGCGAATCCTTTCCATTAGGGCGTCGAGGCTCATGAAACCCAGGTCGCGGTCCTCGTCGCGGGACCGGACCGAGGCGCCACGCTGCTCGGCCTCGCGCTGTCCCACCACGGCGAGGTAGGGGATGCGCATGTTCCGGGCGTTGCGGATCTTGGCGCCCAGCTTGTCCGACGAGGTGTCTGCGGTCGCACGCACCCCAGAAGTCTTCAAGATTCCGAGAACTTCGTCAGCGTAATCATTGATTTTTTCGCTCACGGTCAGGATCGCAACCTGCTCCGGCGCGAGCCAAGTGGGAAACGCGCCGCCCACGTGCTCGATCAGCACGCCGAAAAAGCGCTCGAGCGATCCGAGCACCGCGCGGTGCAGCATCACAGGCCGGTGAGCGGTGTTGTCCTCGCCTATGTACGAGAGATCGAATCGCTCCGGCAGGTTGAAATCCGCCTGGATCGTGCCGAGCTGCCAGGGCCGCCCGAGCGCGTCCTTGAGGTGGAACTCGACCTTCGGGCCGTAGAAAGCGCCCTCGCCTGGCGCGACCTCGTAGGGCAAACCGTGCTGCTCGACCGCGAGCTTCAGCGCTTGCTCGGCGCGGTCCCAGACCTCGTCCGAGCCGAGGCGGTCGTCTGGACGCGTGGCGATGACGATGCGCACGTCGCTGAACGCGAAGTCGCGATAGACGGCGTGCACCAAGTCGAGGAACGCCGCGATCTCGCCCTGGACCTGGTCGAAGGTGCAAAAGATGTGCGCATCGTCCTGAGCCATCGTGCGCACGCGGGTGAGCCCCTGCACCACCCCAGCACGCTCGTTGCGGTGCAACCGCCCGAAATCCGCCATCCGCATCGGCAGCTCGCGGTAGCTGCGGCGGGTCATGCCGAACATGAGGCAGTGGCCGGGACAGTTCATCGGCTTGACCGCGTAGCGCATGCCTCGCTCGAGCCGCGCCGCGACCGCCCCCGCTTCCGGGGTCGCTTGCTTCACGAGCTCGGCGCCCAGGCTCTCGAGATTGTCCTGGCCGGCCGCGAAGAACATGTTCGGGGCGAAGCTCGGCAGGTGCCCCGAGATCTCGAACAGCTCCCGGTCGAAGATCTGCGGCGTGATCACCTCTTGGTAGCCGTGCTCCCGGTACAAGTCGCGCACGTAGTCGACCATGCGGTTGTAGATGGCCGCCCCACGGGGCAGGAAGAACGGCGAAGCAGGCGCGAGCCGGTGGAAGCCGACCAGCTCGAGCTCCTTGCCGAGCTTGCGGTGGTCGCGGCGCTTGGCCTCCTCGATCGCAGCGAGGTGAACTCGCAGTTCCTTCTCGGACGCGAACGCCGTGCCGTAGATACGCTGCAGCATCGGGTTGCGCTCGTCGCCCCGCCAGTACGCGCCGGCGACCGAGGTCAACTTCACCGCACGAAGGAAGCCCGTCGAGGGCACGTGCGGCCCCTCACACAGATCGACCCAGTTGCCGTGCCGGTAGAGCGAGATCTCGCCCTGAAGGCGCTCGAGGTGCTCGACCTTGTAGGTCTCGCCCATCGACTGCAGGAGACCACGTGCGTCGTCCTTGTCGATGATCTCGCGCCGAAACGGATGGTCCGCTGCGATGATCTCGCGCATCGCAGCCTCGATGCGCTCGAAGTCCTCGTCGGTGAAGTGGCCGTCGCGCCGATCGAAGTCGTAGTAGAAGCCGTTCTCGACCGCCGGGCCGAAGGTGACCTTGGTGCCGGGGTACAGGCGCTGGACGGCGTCGGCCATCACATGCGCCGTCGAGTGGCGAATCACCGGCAGCGCGTCCGGGTCGTTCAAGCGGATCGGCTCGATCTTGGCGTCGGCCGCGACCTTCGTGTGCAGGTCACGCACCTCGCCGTCGACCCGGACCGCCACGATGTCGGGCTTGAGCCGCCCCTCTGCTTCGAGAATCTCCCGCGGGGTCATCAACATAGCGATCGACACTGCTCAGTAGGCACGGGCGGGATTGAACCGCCGACCCCTACCGTGTCAAGGTAGTGCTCTACCGCTGAGCTACGTGCCTGGGCATTCGCCGCAGGTGCTCGCATGTAGTCCCGGCCTTCCAGAGTGTCAAGGTGCTCGGCATTTGGGCCGGTTTGCAAGCCCGAGGCGGGGTTGATATTCGTGCTCGCGTCATGGCGAAGCTGCAGGACGCCACGGAGGGCTCGCCCAAGCACCGGCCGTTGCCCTCGGTCGAGATGGCGCTCTTGCCTCACGAGCTGCGCGCGGTTCGGGCGCGCCAGGTCCTCGGCATTGTGCTCGCCGTCTTGGTCGTGGGCGGCGCCCTCGCACTGACCGTCGCGCCGCCTTGGCTCGGAGCGCTGCTGCACGGCCACCCGCCGGTCAGCGAGGACCCCTGGCCGTCGGCGAGCGCGGTCGCGGCCGCGTCGGCTCCGATCTGCGAGCCCGGCCGGCCCGGCACGGCTCCAGCCGCAGCGACGCCCGAGCCGACCGCCGCCCAAGCGGCCAAGATCGCCACGACTCCGGCCGAGCAGACCGCGGTGCAAGCACCCCCTCCGCCCGAGGAGCCTGGAGAAGCGATTCCCGACGAGCCGCTGCCCGCGGCCGTGCTCAGCCCGGCCGACGCCTCGGTAGAAGGACGCAGCGTACGTCGCCTGGGCCAGGCTCGAGGCTTTCGCGACGCGCTGCTCAAAGCCGGGCTGCAGAACGCCGACGCGGACGGTGTGGTGGGCGCGTTCACGAAGCTCGTGGACTTTCGCCGCGCACAGCCCGACGACGAGCTGGTGGTCGACCGCACCCCGGACGGGAAGCTGCGCGCGCTCGAGTATCGAGCCAGCCCGACCGAGCGTTACCGCGCGGAGCACAAGGCGGACGGCACCTTCAAGGCGGCCAAGGTCAAGGTCAACGTCGAGCGCCGCCGCATCGCCAAGGGCGGTTACCTGTCCGACTCGCTCGGCAAGGCGCTCGAAGCACTGGGCCTGAAGAGCAGCGTCGCGGGGATGTTCGTCGAAGCCTTCGAAGGCAAGATCGACTTCAAGAAGCAGGCTCGCCAAGGCGACAGCTTCCGCGTGCTGATCGACGAGGAGTACGTCGATGGCCAGCTCCTCGGGTACGGACACGTGCACGCGCTCGAGTACAAGGGCGCCCGCAGCGGCGAGCTGCGCGCCTACTGGTTCGAGGTCGAGCCCGGCGACGGAGACTTCTTCGACGAGAACGGGCGCGCGATGCACGGCGGTTGGCTGCGCACCCCGCTGCGCTACGACTACATCTCGTCGCGCTTCAACCTGCGACGCAAGCACCCGATCCTCAAGCGCGTCATGCCGCACGAGGGCATCGACTACGCGGCGGCGCCCGGCACCACCGTGTGGGCTGCGGCCGAGGGCGTGGTGAGCTTCGTGGGGCGTCGCGGCGCCAACGGTAACCTGGTCGCGATCCAGCATGCCGGCGGCTACGAGACGTTCTACGCACACCTGCTGCGGGTCGCACACGGCCTCGCGCACGGCACGCACGTGAAGCAGCGCCAGACGATCGGCGCCGTCGGCTCGACCGGGCGCTCGACCGGTCCGCACCTGCATTTCGCGCTCAAACGCCAGGGCCACATGATCGATCCCGCGACCCAGCTCAACGGCCCAGGCAAGCCGTTGCCCGAGGCGGTGCTGCCCAAGTTCAGACGCGCCGCGGCCCAGCTCAAGCACGACCTCGGCGCCATTCCCCTCGCCGCTGCCCCCGCTCCGGTTGGAGGCGACGCCGAGCCCAGCGAAGACTTCCACGAGGACGCTGTGGATCTCTAGATCTCGGGGAGGGCACGCGCCCTCCCCGATATCTAGAGATCCAC
>JBIOJD010000342.1:0-4461 GCA_044450485.1 Polyangiales bacterium
ACCGTGCTCTCGTGGCTCTCCGGCACCGACGTCGGCCCGCTCGTGCGAGGCAAAGCCCCGTTGCAGCTCCGCAACGTGCTCGTGCTCGCGGTCGGCTTCTACGGCAACGTGTCCGCGGTGATCCTGGGGCGGTAGCGCCGCTTCGGCGTTTGGGCCGTGCGCGCTGGGAGCGCTCGCCGTGCCGTCTGGATGCGCTCGAGGCTGGCGCGGGCCGCTGCCGTGAACGGGCCGCTGTCGCCCGCGGCGGCGATGAACGCTTCGAAGCTCGCCGCCGCGGCCGCGAGCTCGCCGGCCCGGTCGGCATCGGGGCGCGCCGCGAGCGCTTCGTGCCCGAGGCCTTCGTAATAGTCGATCTCGTGGGGTGGTTCGAAGAACACGCCGTCCGAGCGCAGCACGAGCATGTGGCCGCCCTCGGTCTCGGTCGCCTTTTGCGCATCTTGCATCGCCGCATCGTGCTCCCCGAGGCGATCGAGCGCCACCGCACGGCCCCACAGCGCAAGCGGATAGTCTCGCCCACTGCTGGCGACGCGCAGCGCGCGGCCGTAGTGCTCGACCGCGCCCTCGAGATCGCCCGCCAGCATCGTCATCTCGGCCAGGTTCGCCAGCGCGACCGAAGTCTCGCCGTGGTCGAGGGAGAGCGTCATCGACTGCGCGTAGGCTTGCCCGGCTTCGGCGAAACGCTGCAGGCGCGCGAACAGCACTGCGAGCTCGAACGCGATCTCGTCGGCTTGAAAGCTGGGATGCTCGCGTTGCAGCCGTTGCAAGGTCTGCAGCGCCTCATCGTCTCTGCGCTGCGATTCGCACCGCCAGGTCGGACCAGGTTGTTCCCAGTGCATCAACGCCTCGGCGAGCGCGTAGAGGATCTCCGGGCTCTCGGGATCGAGCTCCGTAGCGCGCTGCAGGCGCACGAGCGCGGCCTCGACGTGCGCGCGCTTGCGCAAGGCCTGACGGCTGAGCTCCCGCAGCGCCCGGGCCCGGCCGCGCAGCGAAGGCAGCGAGTCCCCGCCGAACCCGGGCCCGAGCGTGCGGCTGCAGACGCTGACCCAGTCGGGAAGCTGTCGATTCGCCAGACGCAGCTCGGCCAGCGCTTGCCTGAACAGATCCTGTGCGCGTCGCTCGCCTGCGTGACCGAGGCCGCGCCACAGCGATGCTTTCGCGTGCTCGGCCAGCGCATCACGGCCCGCCCGGGCTGCGCTCGGCGCGACCAGCGCGAGCAGCAGCCACGCACAGGCACACGCGGCAGAGACCTGTCGCGCCAGGCTCATGGCTTGCCCGCCCCCGCAGCCGCCGCGCGCGCGTGCGCCGCCCACGGTCCATCGCCCTCAGCCGCGCTCAACCAGGCTTGTTCGGCCGCGATGCGATCGCCGATCGCTCCGAGCCACAGCGCGATGCGAGCCGCACGCTCCGGCTCGGGCAGCCACGCGCTCGCCGCGCTCGGATCGCCTTCTTGCTCCGCCCGTCGCGCCAGCGCGAAAGCCTGTGCTTCCTCGCCCTTGCGATGCAGCGCGAGCGCGAGCCCGAGCACCGCGTGCTTGCGCGCGCCGTCGTCCGCCATCGCCTGCCCGTACGCCGCGATCGCACGCCTCAGGTCGGCAGGGCCGAGCGCGAGCAGCGCGTCGGCCAGCATCAGCAGACCGCGCGAACGGGTCGCCGACTCCTGCGTCCGCGCCAGCGTGCGCGTCAGGATCGCGACCCCGAGGTCCGGCCGGCCGACGTGGATCGCGACCGCCGCCGCGACGAGCGCGACGTTTTCGACGTCGAGCGCCTCCCCGCTGAGCTGCAGGGCGCGCTCGAAGGCGACGACCGCCTCCCCGAGCCGCCCCAGCGCGGCCAGGGCGCGGCCTCGCAGCACGTGACCGGCTGCGCAGGCCGAGCAGCTCGCGACCGCAGCCTCGGCTTCGATGAGCGCGCGATCGGCCTGATTCTCCTGCAGCGCCTGCTCAGCCCTCCGAAGATGGGTCTTTTGCGCCGCCAAACCGGGATTGCGCACTTCGTCCCAGAAGTCCGAGGCACGCGCCGGGGTCGTCCAGGTGAGCAAAAGAAGCAGCGAGAACGCGCCCCAGAACTGGAGCACATGCTGCGCCGACCGCCGACAGGTCGCAGCTTTGCCGGCAGCCGCCGAGACGACATCCTGCGCTTGCCCCTTTTTCCAGAGCGACACTGCGGTAAAATAGCTCTCTCAGTGAGTGCTTCGCTACATCCGGCGGGGAGTGCGGTACCTCGTGTGAACACCAAGCTGCTCGACGCGTTGTTGGCAGCAGGTTTGATCCAGGCCGCGGATCACGACGCGGCCGGCGTCTACGCCAAACGTCGTCAGATCCACGTCGAGGAAGCACTCATTCAAATGGGCCTGCTCGACGAAGCGGCTCTGCTGAAATTTCAGGCGAACCTGTACCAGACGTACTTCGTCTCGACGCGCAAGCTGTCGAGCGCGCCGATCCCCGACTCGCTGTTGAAGCTCGTGACGCACAAGCTCGCGACCAAGCTGTGCGTGTTTCCGGTCAAGTTCGACGCCAAGGCGCAGGAGCTGTCCGTCATCACGGTGCAGCCCGACGATCTCGACGTGCTCAAGGCCGTGCAGTTCGCCACCCGGGTGCCGAAGGTGCGCGCGCTGGTCGCGCGGCCGGCGGCGATCCAAGCCGCGATCAAGGTGCATTTCGAGGGCGACACGCAGGCATTCGGACAAATCCGCAACGCTGGCTCGGCGACCACGGGACTGGCCGTGGAACGCGACAAGCGCAAGACGCTCGGTTACGAGACCGACAGCGCGCCCGTTCCGCCGTCGCGCGACGGAATGTTCAGCCTCGCTCCGGAAACGGCGCGTGACAGCGGAATCGGCTTGCCACCCGTGCCCGGGCGCCCGGCGCCGCCTGCGGTGCCTGCGCCCATGCCGGTGTCGGGCCCCAAGCACAAGACCATTCGCAAGACGGCCGAGGCCAACGCCGTCGCCGCACCACCTCCGCCGCCGGGGCCGCTTCCTGCGCACGGAGCCTCGCCGTTCGCAGCGACCATCGCGCAGGCGCCGCTCGGTCACGGCTACGGTCTGCAGCAGGCGATGCCGGGGCCGCTGCCTGCGTTCGAGCCGCAGGCCCAAGGGCTGCGGGCGCTCGACACCAGCAGCGACGACGTGGAGTCCTCGGTCAAGAAGACACCGCCCGGGATTCCGGTCCACGACTACCTCGAGACGCTCAACGTGATGGTCGCGCTGCTCGAGAACGAGCGCGGTGATCTGCGCAACCATTCCGTGCAGGTCGCCCGCATCGCGCGCCGCGTGTGCGAGCGGCTGGGGTTGCGCCAGGAGGAGTCTGACGCGATCATCATGGCCGCGTATCTGCATGATGTCGGCAAGGCCTCCGCGCTGCACCTCACCGCGTTGAACGTGGCCGAGTACGACGCGCACAGGCAGCAGGCGCGCAAGAGCTACCTGACGCCCGTGCGGCTGTTCGAGGCCGTGCGCCTGCCGGCCGAGGTCGCGCCGATCCTGCAGCACATGTACGAGCGCTTCGACGGGCAGGGCTTTCCCGACAGGTTGACCGGCAAGGAGATCTGCCTCGGGGCGCGGGTGCTCGCGATCGTCGAGACCTACGCCGATCTCGTCGGGCACGCGGCCAACCCTTTCCGCAAGAAGCTCAGCACGCAGGAAGCCTGGGACGTGCTGGCGCAGTACAAGGGTAAGATCTTCGATGCGGGCTTGGTCGACGTGTTCAAGCTGGTCGTGCTGGGCGACGATCTGCGCGCCAAGCTGCTCTCGGACAGCCGTCGCGCGCTGCTGGTCGACCCGGACGCCGAGGAGACCACGGTGCTCGAGATGCGCTTGGCCGAGCACGGCTTCGACGTGACCATCGCGCGCAACTCGGTCGACGCCGAGAACGAGCTCGCGGGCGACTTCGACGTGGTGATCAGCGAGGTCGACATCAAACCGCTCAACGGCTTCGAGCTGCTCAAGAAGATGCGGAGCATGGGCAACGAAGTGCCGTTCATCTTCCACAGCAAGAACGCCGAAGGCGACAGCGTTCAACGCGGCTTCGACCTCGGTGCCGACGACTTCATCACCAAGCCGGCATCGCCCGATCTCGTCGCGCTGAAAGTCACGCGCGTGCTCGATGGGGCCAAGCGCGCCAAGCGCAAGAGCGGCGGCGTGAGCGGCTCGTTGACGGAGATGGCCCTGCCCGACGTGGTGCAGATCCTCTACCACGGCCGAAAGAGCGGAAAGCTCGCCATCACCGCCGAAGGCAAGCACGGTGAGATCCTGTTCAGCGAAGGCATGATCTTCGATGCGACGTTCGGCGACCGCCTGCACGAAGAGGCGTTCTACGAAATGCTGCGCTTGCGCCAGGGCGACTTCGAGCTCGATCCGAACTTCCGCCCGAGCGAGCAGGTGATCCAAGTCTCGCCCGAAAGCCTGCTCCTCGAAGGCATGCGCCGCTTCGACGAAGCGGGAAGGTAGGGCGCGTCTAGGGC
>JBIOJD010000343.1:0-4456 GCA_044450485.1 Polyangiales bacterium
GACCCCGACCGCCGGCGACGAGGACGAGGTCGTGTTCGTCGAGGACGAGGCCGACGAAGCGGACTTCTCCGATCTGCGGAGCGCCCCGCCACGCCCGGTGGGTCCGCGCGAAGTCTCGCTCGCGACTCAGCTCGAAGGCAGCGACGACAACGACGTCGAGCTGTCGTTCGAAGACGCAGGCGACGCCGAGCCCGAGCTCACGCTCGAAGAAGGCGAGGAGGAAGCGGCGGAAGAGCCCGAAGCGGCGCCCGCGCTCGCCGCAGCGGAGCCGCAAGCAGAACCGGAGGCTGAGCCCGAGGACGAGCCGGAGCCGGAGGCCGAGCTGCCGGCGGAGCTGGTCGAGGCGCTCGAAGAGGCCGACTTCTACCTCGCGCAGAAGCTCTCGGACGAAGCGCGCGAGGTCGTGATGGAGGCGCTCGACGCGCACCCGGAGCATCCGGCGTTGCTGGCCAAGCTCGCGGCGATCGACGCCGAGCCCAGCGCGGCAGAGGCCGAACCGATCGAGGACCGCAGCTTCGTGCTCGCGGAGAAGCTGGCGGTCGAGGCCTCTTCGGGTACGCAGGCACCAGAGAACGTCGAGCAGGTGCTCAAGCAGTTCAAGGCCGGGATCGCACAGCAAGTCGACAAGAGCGACACCGCGACCCACCACGACCTCGGCATCGCGTACATGGAGATGGGGCTGCACGCCGACGCGATCGAGCAGTTCAAGCTCTGCCTCGGTCAGCCGGACAAGCAATGCCTCGCGCACACCATGATCGGGCTTTCTTACGCGGCCAAGGGCGAGCCCCCGAACGCGATCGAGCATTTCAGACGGGCGCTGCAGAGCCCGACGTGCACCGACGCGGAGCGGCTCGGCCTCTGGTTCGAGCTCGGGCAGTCGCACGAACGGCTCGGTAAGCCCAAGGAGGCGCTCGGCTGGTACGAGCAGGTCGCCGGCAAGGACCCTTCGTTTCGCGACGTGTCGACGCGCATCGAGCGACTCGGTCGGAAGCAAGGCAGCGAGGAGGAGAGCGAGGAGTTCGACGCCATGTTCGACAACATGATCGTCAAGGACTGAGCGCCCGGCCGAGACGCGAACGTACGAAGCGCGGGAAGTACAGCCCCATGTCGTTCAGCAATCGGTCGTGATCGAGACTGTTCGTGGCATAGGTCACGATCAGGTCAGCGCCGCGCAGCTCCGGGTGTGCGCGACCCGCGTACCAGAGCTCGGAGGCCGGAGGTGTGCCTGCGGGTCGGTACCAGCGGACGGCATTCGTCCACGGCCCTTCGGGCGCACGTGAGAATCGAAGCTCGATCGGTGCCGCGCCAAAGCCGTGGCTCTGCACCTCGACGTAACCCCCTCGCGGATCAGGCGAGACCGAGAGCTCGGCGGCGCCGTCGGGGATGACGACCGCCGCTGCGCCGTCATCCCGGAAGCCCTGCGCAGCACCCGTCCAGCGCTGCGGGTGCATCAGCTCGCCGCGGCTGAACGCGGCCCGAGGCCAGCGCAACAACATGACCGCGTGATCGCCGGGCTCGCGCACCGCATAGGCGTACACATGCTGTCCGGCCAGCAACACCGAGACACCCACCAGGCCGAGCTCGCCTTGGTCGGGCGTCGGTACGGCGACGATGTGCCAGGCAACCGGGTCTGCTTCGGGATTGTCGATGCGCACCACCGCGAAGCCGGCCGCGCGAAAGCCGAGGCCGGCCGCAGAAGCGTCGGGTTGCATGCGCTCGAGAAACAAGGTGAGCGCTCCGTCGAGCAGCAGACCATGACCTGGCCAGAACCATCCGCCCTGCGGGTCCTCGAAGAAGGCCGTGGGCGCGCCCTCGGCCGTGGTGCCGACGAACAGTCGCAGCGACGCATGCGTGGGGTCGGCGCCGAGCTGCACCGCCACGCTGTTGCGGACGAACGCGGCGGCGTCACGTGTTTGACCTGCTTGCGTCGCGACGAAGCTGTCGCCGAACAACCACAGCACGCGCTCGTCGCCGAGCGGAACGCTGACCGCGGCATCACCGCCCAGGAACTTGGGGTCACCCCGGAACAGCGCGTCGGCCTCGGGCCATGCGCTGGCTTGCGTGTCCGCGTTGGATGCGGGCGGCCGCGGCCCGAGCACCGGCAAGGGTGCGCGGCCGCAACCGAGCGCGAGCGCCACGGTGATGAAATGAAGGGCGACGCGGACCACGACCTGAGCATACGCAAGGGGGCCGCCGAATGTCTGGCTCCGTGCTTGACGCCAATGCCGAGGCGCGTATTTGACTGGTCGATGAGGGAGCCTATGAACGCCATGCCGCGACGCGTTGGGCAACACATGACTGCGACTCCCGTGTGCATCGGCCTCGACGCGGATCTCGAGGATGCGGTCAAGCTGATGCAGGAGCACGGGATCCGCCATCTGCCTGTTATGGATGGTGAAGATCTCACCGGCGTCGTGACCGATCGCGATCTGGCCATGATCGAGTCGCTGCTGCCCGAAGAGTGGGAGCAGATCTGCGTCGCGGAGGCGATGACACCAGAGCCGTACACGGTCACCCCGGACGCCGCTCTTTGGGAGGTGGCCCAGCGCATGGCCCGCGAGAAATTCGGCTGTGCCGTGGTCACCGACGACGAGGGCACCGTGGTCGGCGTCTTCACCACGACCGATGCTCTGCGCGTGCTCGCGGATCTCGCCGAGCGCGAGGCATGATCTCGCGCAATGCGGCCCGGGTGGCGCGCACACTCGGCGCCAGCCTGGTCCCATGTAGTTGCGACCTCGAAGCCCAGCCCGACCGGCACAGCGCGCGCTCGCGGTGGTAGAATCGGACGCGGTGGCGCAGCGGAACACGCTCGAAACGAACCCCGCCAACACGGTGCTGGTGGTGGGCGGGCCCCACACGCTGATCGACAGCACGCTGGTCGCGGCGCGCGTGGTGCCGGTGGCCGAGGTCGTGACCTGCGAGCTGCGCGATGCGCCGACCAAGGTCGCCGAGCTGTGGCCGTTCGCGATCGTGATGAGCGACGATCTCTACACCTTCGACTCGGCGGAATTCGACGCGCTGGCAAGGGACGTTCGGGCGCGGCTGATCACGGTGGTCGTGGGCCAAGCTTCGGCGCAGGCGGACAAAGAGCTCGGCGAGAAGCTGCTCGAAGCGTATCGGCGGCGCCTGGCTTGAGCGCGGGCGGCGTCTTCACGAGCCGACGATGGCCTGTAACAGGTCGAGCCGCAGGCGATAGGCCTGCAGCACCGGCCAGCCGAGAACCATTTGCAACGGAGATGGGAACAACAGAATCGCGATCAGCAGCAGCGGGCCGTAACGCGTGAAACGCTCCCATGCCGGCTGCAGCCGCAGAGGCATCAGCCCGTCCGCAACCCGGCTGCCGTCGAGCGGCGGGATCGGCAGCAGGTTGAACAAGGCGAGCGCGACGTTGAGTCGGAAACCGATCAGCAACAATTGCTCCACCGCTTCGTTGCGGAGTGAGAAGCGCAGCATCAGCCCGGTTGCGACCACGCACAGCACCGCGAGCACGATGTTCGAGACGGGCCCGGCCGAAGCCGTGATCATCATGCCGGTGCGAGCCGACACCTTGCGGCCGAAGCGCGCCGGATTGACCGGCACCGGACGCGCCCAGCCGAAGGGCACTCCCATCAATGGCAAGAGCACGGACCCGACCAGATCGATGTGGGACAGCGGGTTGAGCGTCAGACGCCCTTGCCGCGCTGCTGTGTCGTCACCAAGCCGAAACGCGCTCCACGCGTGAGCCCACTCGTGCACGGTGAGCGACAGGATCAGCGGAATGACGTAGGCGGCATTCTGCAGCAGCTTGTCTGGGTTCATCGCAGTTCGTGGTGAGCATAGGTGAAAAGCTTGGTGCTGGCGATCGCACGCAGCCGGTGTATGCTCCTCGACTTCGGGATCGCCTCATGCGCGCGGCACGCTCGATCATCGCATGGCTCACGCTCTCGCCCGTCGTCGGTTGTGCGAACTGCAGCGAGTCGCCGCCATCTGCCGCAGCGAGCGCGCCGCTGCGCGAGCAACAGCCGGACGCAGTGCGGGTGCGCTCTCGGCTCGCAGCGCGCAGGCTCGATCCGAAGAAGATCTATCCCAAGGACCAGGACGGCAATGTCACGTGCGGCAACGACGCCGATTGCTTGGTGGCGCAAGCACTCAGCTGTGAAAAGGCCATCGCCACCCAGTCCATGGCGTACTCGGCCTACGGTCTTTCGGAGCGCGTGGAGTCACGTTACGTGATCACTGGCAAGCAGGGCGCCGAGTGCGGGGTGAGGCGCGAGCGCGTGTCGATCAAGGTCAAGATGGATCCGCGCTGGGCGGCGATGCTGAGGCAACAGGGCAAGACCGACGAAGAAGTCGAGCACGTCCGTCAGTTTGCTCTCGACACCTTGACCGACGAGAACCCACCGCAAACGTTCTGCCTGCTCCCAGACGAGCAGATGCTCGAAGCGACGCTCGACGTCGCAGACCGACTCTACGACCC
>JBIOJD010000344.1:0-4445 GCA_044450485.1 Polyangiales bacterium
AGCGGATCTCACGCGCGTTCTCGGGCGAGCAGGAGCCGAGCTATCCGCTCGTCACGCGGAGCAAGAGCCTGCCGCAGCCGACGGACGACGGCGCCGTGATCAGGCGCGTGGCGATCGCGCTGTGGGACGCCGCGGCGATCGACGAGCCCGTGCGCTTGCTCGGCGTGACTGTGAGCAACCTCACGCAGGCGGGCGCGGCGCAGCTCGAGCTGTTCGTGGAAGACCGCACCATCCGTGGTGGGCAGCTCGGACCGGCGCTCGATGCGATCCGCGAGCGCTTCGGCGAGCAGGCCATCCGCGTGGGCGCGGCCGCGCCTCCGAAGCTCACACCGAGCCAGCACAAGAAGAGAGGGCGCTAGCCGACCCGCGGCGGGGTAGGCGCGACGCCCCGAGATCGCTCATACTTCTTCTCCTACGGCTCGGACCGAGGATCCGGCAACCACGTGACTGAAGATCGAGCACAGCAGTCGCGACTGGCCGAGCTTTCGGCCACGCTGCACGAGACCGAAGAGCGCTTTCGCACCGTGATCGAAGGTGCGTTCGAAGGGTTCATGCTGTCGGTCGACGGGACCGTGGTCGAGTGCAACGCAGCGTGCGCGGCGCTCGTCGGGCTCAGCCGCGAACAGGTGATCGGCAAGACGGTGGCTGACTTCGCGACGCCGCAATCTGCCGCGCGCATCCTCGATCACATTCGGCGCGGCGTCGAGAGCCCGTACGAAGCCGAGGTTCTGCATACCGACGGACGCAGCATCCCGTGCGAGATTCGGGGCCGTGGCATCGTCTACCAGGGTCGTGCGGCACGCATCACTGCGATTCGCGACCTGACGGAGCGCAGGCGCGCCGAGGCCGAGAGGCAGCGGCTCGAAGCCCAGATGCTGCACGCCCAGAAGCTCGAGACGCTTGCCGTGCTCGTCGGCGGCATGGCGCACGATTTCAACAATCTGTTGCTGATCGTGCAGGGCCATGCCGAGCTCGGCCTCATGATCGGGGCCGGGGAGTCGGCGGCGCAGCCGCACTTGGTGCAGATTCGCGACGCCGCGCTGCGCGCAGGCGAGCTCGTGCAGAACATGCTGACGTATGCGGGCCGTGCGCAGGCGGAGCGAGCGCCACTCGACGTCGGCGAGCTCGTGCGAGCCATGAGCGAGCGTCTACACGCGGTAGTCTCCAAGCGTGCGGCTCTGGTCATCGACGTCGAGCGAGATCTACCGACGCTGGAGGCCGATGCGGGGCAGCTCAGGCAAGCGCTGACCGCCCTGATCACGAACGCCGCGGAAGCGCTCGGAGAAGCTCCCGGCAAGATCCAGTTGCGCGTGGCCCACGAGTCGCTGTCCGCGACGCGCTTCTCTCAGATGGCCGTTCCTGCGGCGTCGGGCCCCGGACGTTACGTCGCGATCGAGGTGCGGGACGAGGGCTGCGGCATGGACGCCGCCACGCTCGGGCGTGTGTTCGACCCGTTCTTCACCACCAAGTTCACGGGTCGCGGGCTCGGGCTCGCGACCGTGCTCGGAATCGTGCGCGCGCATGGAGGTGCGATCGAGGTCGAGAGCGAGCCCGGCCGCGGGACGCGCTTCGCCTTGTTTTTTCCGCTCGCCGCGGGCCTGCGCTCCGAGGCCCCGGTGCAGCGGTCGCGACGCGACACGCCGAGCCGTCGCCGGGTCGCGCTGCTCGCCGACGACGAGTGGATGTTGCGCAGCATGGGCGCGGAGATTCTCGCGAGCGTCGGGTTCGAGGTGGCGACGGCGGAGGACGGTGTGCAGGCGCTCGAGGTATTTCGTGCGCGCCGTGACGAGATCGACCTCGTGGTCCTCGACGCGGCCATGCCCAAGATGGGTGGCCCCGAGGTGCTCGCTGCAATTCGTGAGCTCAGCCCGAGCACCCCGGTGGTGATGGTGAGCGGCTTCCAGGACTCGGACCTGGGCGTCACCGCGGACCCGCAGCTCGCGTTCCTCGCCAAGCCGTTCGAGATTTCGGCGCTGCTCGCCACGATCGACGAGCTGCTCGGCGACCGCTCGCAGCCGGGCTAGCTTGGTTGCGCTTCGGTGTTGGCGCGCTAGCATCCGGCGCCATGCTGAAGCACAACACGTTTTTCGAGGGAAAGATCCAGAGCATCGGGTTCGAGCGCAAGGGCCGGCGCATGACCGCTGGCGTGATCGACACCGGCGAGTTTCACTTCAATACCGACGCGCCCGAGCGCATGAGCGTGACGAGCGGAGAGTTGTCGGTGCGGCTCGCGGGCGCCTCCGAGTGGGCGCGCTACCCGGCCGGCACAGCGTTCGAGATTCCCGGCAAGAGCGGATTCGACGTGCGCGCGACCGAGCCCAGCGCGTACGTGTGCGAATTTCTCTGAGGCCTTCACGGCAGCTTTCGCGCGCGGCCGCAGATGCGCTAACGTAGGTCCTTCGTCCCGGTTGCTTGCCAGTAGGGGAGCCCGCGAAGCCCGATGCATCGAGTCGTTCTCGTTTCTGCGCGCGAGCCGCTGGCGCTGCGGCTGCTGGCGTGCCTGCGCGAGCGGCCCGGGCTCGCGCTGAGCGGCCCCGTGCACCCGGATGTAGGGCGCGCGCTCGGAGATACCGCCGAGCTGTTCCCCGGCGCGGACAGCGTCGTGTACCTGCCACCGCCGCAGCCGCATCACCGAGCTGGCCCGGATCTCGCACAAGCCCGCGCCGCGTTCGCCGTGTTCGCGCGAGTCGAGCCGAAGCACGTCGTGCTCGTGTCGAGCGCCGAGGCGTATGGCGCAAGCCCACGCAACCCGGGGCTGATCGCGGAAGGGCGCACCCTCTCGAGGGACGCCAAGAGCGAGGTCAGTCGGAGCTGGCTCGAGCTCGAGGCCAGCGCGCGCGAGCAATTCGGCGCGCAGAGCGGGATCACGCTCACGATTCTTCGCCCGTGCCCTTTGCCCGTGCGCGGCCGTGACGACTACTTCAGCCGCTTGTTCACGGGCCGCGTCGCGGTCACGGTCGCTGGCCACGACCCGTCGATCCAGGTGCTCGCGCCCGACGACCTCGCGAGCGCAATCGCGCTGGCGATCGAGCGCGGCCGAGGCGGCACGTACAACGTCGCGCCCGATCACGTGATCCCGCTACGGGCTGCGCTCTCACGCGTGCAGGCTTCGCGCTTGCCCGTGCCGCACGAGCTGCAACGTTACGCGCGCAAGCTGTTGCGCGAGCTCGGCCTCGGCGAGCCCGAAGCGATCGCGCAGGTCGACTACCTGCGCTATTCGTTCACGGTCTCGAACCACAAGATCAAGCGCGAGCTCGGGTTCGTTCCAAGGTACAGCAGCGTGCAGGCGCTCGACGCGCTGCTCGCGGGCGAGGTTCCACGGAGCGTGGCCGTCGCGCCAGCGGCTGCCGAGCCGCAGTTCGACGACTTCGGCATGGACAAGGATTTCGTCGAGAGGGCGAACCGCCGGCTGTTCGATTTTCTGGCACGGGACTACTTTCGCATCGAGGTGCAAGGCCTCGAGCACGTGCCGGCTCATGGCAAGGGTGTGCTCACCGGCGTGCACCGCGGCCTCGTGGCCTGGGACGGTGTGATGATCATGCACCTGCTCTCGCAGCGGTTGCACCGCTACCCGCGCTTTCTCGTGCATCCCACAGGGTTTCAGTTTCCTTTCGTGTTCGACTTCACGACCAAGCTCGGCGGGATCATGGCGTGCCAGGAGAACGCCGACTACGTGCTCGAGCGCGAGGAGCTGCTCGGCATCTTTCCCGAAGGCCTGCGCGGTGTGTTCACGCTCTATCGCGAGGCGTACCAGCTCCGAAAGTTCGGTCGCCACGACTTCGTGAAGATCGCCTTGCGCCACGGCGCGCCGATCATCCCCTTCGTGATCGTGGGCAGCGCCGAGACCTATCCGATCGTGGCCAAGATCGACTGGGCCTGGTGGACGCGCAAGACCGACTGGCCGTACTTCCCGATCACGCCCACGCTGTTTCCACTGTTTCCCGCGCCGTTGCCCTCGAAGTGGTACGTGCGCTTCCTGCCGCCGGTCGACGTGAGTCAGCATCCGCCCGAGGCCGCACGCGACGCCGCGCTGGTCCGGGAGCTGAGCGATCGGGTGAAGAAGCAAATGGAAGACGCGATGGCCGACCTCGCGCGCGAGCGCAAGACACTGTTTTTCGGCTGAGCCTGCCGCAATTCCGCCGGCGGCACGGGTGACGGTCCGCTGCGTGGCGGCGTGCCAAAAGCAAACCAAGCAGGGCGGGAAGCCGAGTTTCCGAGCACCGTCCCCTCTCCTCTGTCCCCTCTCCTCTGCTTCCCCTCTCTCTGTGCCGCCGTCACCAGACGCGTCGGACGCCGTAGGCGTCGAAGTGTGCGTCGCGACCGAGCACGGTGAGGTCGTCTTCCAGGGCTTGGGCGACCATGAGGCGATCGAACGGATCGCGATGGTGCCAGGGCAGCGTTGCGGTCCGGATGGCGTGGTCTTTCGAAATGTCGAGTAGCACGAT
>JBIOJD010000345.1:0-4443 GCA_044450485.1 Polyangiales bacterium
AGCGGTCGCACTCGCCGCCGATCATGTTGACGGAGCCGAAGATGGGGACGATGTCGGCGATCATGGCGCCTTTAATCATCGGATCGGCGGCGCGTAGGTTGATGAAGCTCGGCGCGCGGCAGTGCACGCGATACGGCGTGCCGCTTCCGTCGGACACGATGTAGTAGCCGAGCTCGCCGTTGGCGCCCTCGGTGTAGCCGTAGACCTCGCCCTTGGGCGGCTTCACGCCTTCCATCACGATCTTGAAGTGCGCGATGGTGGCCTCGATCGTGGTGTAGACCTCGTGCTTGGCGGGCAGGATCAGGCGCGGGTCATCGACGTCGATCGGACCGTCGTCCGCGAGCCGATCCACCGCCTGGGCCAAGATACGACACGATTGGCGCATCTCTTCCATGCGCACCATGAATCGGTCGTAGGTGTCGCCGTCGTGGCCGATCGGCACCTCGAAGTCGTAGGTCTCGTACCCCGAATATGGGTTTGCCTTGCGTACGTCGTAGTCCACACCGCACGCGCGCAGCATCGGACCAGTCACGCCGAGCGAGAGCGCGTCCTCTTTCTTCAGGATGCCGACACCCTGCACGCGGTCGACGAAGATGCGGTTGCGCACGAGCAGCACCTCGGCCTCGTGCAGCACGCGGTCCACGTCCGGCAAGATCTCGCGCACCATCTGCTTGAGCTCGGGCGTCGGTGGCTTGGCCATGCCGCCGATGCGGCCGAAGCTATGCGTCATGCGCGCGCCGGTCTCGCGCTCGAGGATGTCCCAGATCCAGTCGCGGACCTTGATCATCCACAAGAAGGGCGTGAACGCGCCGAGCTCCATCGCCATCGCACCGTTGCAGGTCAGGTGATCGGCGACGCGGGCGAGCTCGCCGAGGATCACGCGGTAGACCTGGCAGCGCTCCGGCACCGTGATGCCGCACAGCTTCTCGACCGCCAGCGAGAAGCCGACGTTGTTGAGCATCGGCGAGTTGTAGTTGAGCCGATCGGTGTATGGGTAGACCTGGGTCCAGGTGCCGCGCTCACAGCTCTTCTCGAAGCCGCGGTGCAGATAACCCGGGTGGATGTCCAGGTTGCGGATGATTTCACCGTCGAGGTCGACGATCATCTTGATCGTGCCGTGCATCGCGGGATGCGACGGGCCGATGTTCAGACGCATCGGCTCGGCCGGCAGCTCGAGCGCGTTCTCGTCCTCGTACTCTTCGACCGGTTCCATGCGGGTGCGGCTACGCTAGTCGCCGGCCAGACCCCTGTCAATCGCTGGCGACGACCCCGCGCCAACCCTCCCGGTGGCGCTGCGAAGACCGTATGCTGCGCACGGGGCGCCATGTTCCTGTACCGCAGCAATCGCAGCGAGCGACTGGTCGACGCGCTGGCCGAGGTCGTACGTACGCCCCAGCGCAACCCGCTCGCGCCCGAGCTGATCGTCGTGCAGAGCAAGGGCATGGAGCGCTGGCTCGCGCTCGAGCTGAGCCAGCGCCTCGGCGTCTTCGCGAACGCGCAGTTCCCGTTTCCGCGGCACCTGCTGGGACAGCTGAGCGCGGCCGCTCTGGGCGAGCCGCGGGACGGCGGCACGGGTTTCGACGAGCGCACGCTGAGCTTCGCGATCGCCGCGCTGCTGCCTTCGCTGCTCGGTCGAGCCGAGCTCGAGCCGCTCGCGCGCTATCTCGAAGCCGACCGCGACGGCGTGTTGCGCATGGAGCTCGCGGAACGCCTCGCCCGCGTGCTCGACGACTACGCAGTGTACCGCCCGGAGCTGCTGAGCTCCTTCGAGCGCGGTGAGGAGCGCGGCTGGGAAGCCGTGCTGTGGCGCGCGCTGGTCGAGCGACTCGGCCGCGGACACCAGGCTGCACGCGCCGAACGCTTGATCACCGTGCTCGGCTCGGACCCCACTGCGCGCGCGAAGCTGCCGGAGCGGTTGTGTCTGTTCGGCATCGCCAGCTTGCCGCCGCTCTACGTCGAGGTGCTGTCCGAGCTCGGCAAGCACGTCGAGACACACTTGTTCGTGCTCAGCCCGTGCCGCGCGTACTTCGCGGACCTGCGCAAGCCGCGCGCACGTGGCGCGATTGCGCCGAGCGCCGACGAGGGCCACCCGCTGCTCGTGTCGCTCGGACGCCTCGGGCGCGAGCTCCAACAGGTGCTCGAAGAGCACGCGCAGTACTCGGAAGATCATGCAGACCTCTACGTCGAGCCGAGCGAGCACGACCTGCTTCACACGCTGCAAGCCGATGTGCTCGACATGCGCAATCGCGGAGCACCGGGCAGCGACAGCGGCCTGCGCGAGGTCGCGCGCGACGACCATTCGGTGAGCATCCAGATCTGCCACAGCCCAATGCGCGAGATCGAGGTGCTGCACGACCAGCTCGTGGCGGTGCTCGAAGATTGCCAGATCGAGCCACACGACATCGTCGTGATGGCGCCGAACATCGAGACCTACGCGCCGGTGATCGAAGCGGTGTTCGGGCAGCGCAGCGGCCGGCCGCAGCTGCCGTTCTCGGTCGCCGACCGCAAGACGCGCACCACACACGAGGCCATCGACGCGCTGTACGCCTTGCTCGCGGCGCTGCAAGGCCGCATGACCTCGACCGCGGTGCTCGACCTGCTCAGCCTCGACTGCGTGCGGCGACGCTTCGAGATCGCGGGCGAGGAGCTCGACACACTGCGCGACTGGGTCGAGCGCAGCGGAATTCGCTGGGGCGTCGACGCCGAGCATCGCGCTGCCGAGGGCCAACCTTCGTTCCAAGACAACACCTTTCGCTTCGGGCTCGACCGCATGCTGCTCGGCTATGCGCTCGAAGGCCGTGGTCAACGACTCTATGCCGGCGTGCTACCGCTCGACGGCATCGAAGGCAGCGCCGCAGCGCTGCTCGGCAAGCTGAGCGAGCTGTGCGAGCGCCTGTTTCGCGCTCGGACCGCGCTGCGCCAGCCGCGGCCACTGCCGGCCTGGCGCGACGCGCTGAACGGCTTGCTCGACGACTTTCTCGACGAGGCGCCCGACACCCAGCACCAGCGAGCGCTCGTGCAGAGCGCCCTGGCCTCACTCGACGATGCGGCGGCAGGCGCGGGCTTCGACGAACCGATCGGCCTGCGCACGCTAGAAGGCATGCTCGAGCGTGCGCTCGACGAGCGCTTGCCCGCACGCGGGCTGCTCTCGGGCGGCATCACGTTCTGCCAGCTCGTGCCCATGCGTAGCATTCCGTTTCAAGTCGTGTGTCTGATCGGCATGAACGATCAGGCCTTCCCCGGCAGCAGCGCGCGGCTCGGATTCGACCGCATGGCCGAGCCAGGCAAGCGTCGAGCGGGCGACCGCAACCGCCGCGACGACGACCGCTACATGTTCCTCGAAGCCTTGCTGAGCGCCCGTCAGCGGGTGCTGATCTCCTACGTCGGCCGCGGCGTTCACGACAACCGGGTGATGCCACCCTCGGTCGTCGTGGGTGAGCTGCTCGACGCGATCGGGCAAGGCTTCACGCAGGAGGGCCTGGGCGAGGTCTCGGCGCTGACGCGCCGCGCAGCACTGGAGGAGCGACTGTGCACGGTTCATCGGCTGCACGCGTTCAGCCCGCACTACTTCACCCGGGAACCTTCTTCGCGGCTGTTCAGCTACGCGACACAATACTGCGAGAGCGCGCGCGCCCTCGGCCAACAACGCGCTCGACGACCGCTGCTGCAAAGCACGCTGTCAGGCACGAGCGAGCTTCGCGAGCTGACGATCGACGATCTCGTGAGCTGGCTGAGCCGACCGATCCGCAACCTGTTGCAGCGCGAGCTCGGGCTGTACCTCGGAGACGACCTGACCCCACTCGAAGAACGCGAGCCCCTCGTCCTCGACAGACTCGCGCAGTGGAAGCTCGGCGACGAGCTGCTCCGTCTCGTGCTCGAAGGAAAAGGGCTGCCGCAGCTGTTGCCCGCCGCACGGGCCCAGGGAGTGCTGCCGCTCGGCACGGTGGGCGTGCTCGAGCTCCAGCAGATCGAGCCCATCGTCGCGACGCTCGCGAGCACGGCATCCGCATATCGCGACGGCTCCCAGCTCGACCCATTGCCGATCGAGCTCGAGGTCGATGGCGTGCGCGTCACAGGCACGCTGCACGATCTCTGGCCACGGGCACATCTGTGCGTGAGCTTCTCGAAGCTCGGCCGCAGCTTCGAGCTCCGGCACTTCGTCCGGCACGTGCTGCTCGGCTGTGCGCTCAGGCGAGACCCGCGGCTCGGCTACCCGCTGCGAAGCGTGACCATCGCGCGGGACGGCGAGGTCGGCGTCGCGGAAGTGCGCTTCGAGCCGCTCGACGACCCGGAAGCCGTGCTGAGCGCGTGGCTCGACGTGGTGCGCGAAGCGCGCCGCCGGCCACTGCCGTTCGACCTCGACATGGCGCGCGCGTATCAACAGGCCCTGCACGGTGGCGCGGACCTGCGTGAGGCGCGGCGAGCCGCGGCAGAGAGCTTCGA
>JBIOJD010000346.1:0-4410 GCA_044450485.1 Polyangiales bacterium
GAGAGCCCGGTGCGGCGTGCCATCTGCTTGAGCGTGAGGTTCGCTTCTTTTCTCAGGTTGCGGACGGTCTCGCCGATCACGCGGTGCAGGTTCTCCTCGGGCGAGCGCATCAAGCCCTTCTTGCGCATCACGCGATTGACGACTTCGCGGAAGTCGTCCGGATCGAAGGGCTTCTTGAGGTAGTCGACCGCGTCGAGCTTCATCGACTGCACCGCGCTCTCGAGCGAGGGGTAGCCGGTGAAGATCACCACTGCCACGTCGGAGTCGACCTTGCGGATGCGCTGCAGAACCTCGACGCCGTCGACCTTGGGCATCATCAGGTCGAGCACCACCATGTGGTAGCCGCCGTTCTTGACCTCGTCGGCGACCTTCTCGGGATCGGACAGCGTCTTCACCTCCATGCCGTCCTTCGCCAGGAACGTCTCCATGTAGTCGCAAATCTCGCGGTCGTCGTCGACGACGAGCACGCGCATCGGCGAAACCGCTTTGCTCATGGCTTCCTCGTGCTTCTCATCTTCACTTCCCCCTGCTGAGGGTCGGGGCGAGAGGATTTGAACCTCCGACCTCACGGTCCCGAACCGTGCGCGCTACCAAACTGCGCTACGCCCCGTATAGAATTTTGCGCGGCGGAATGTACGAGCACGCCGCACACCTGTCAAGCCACGCCATCGAAATGGCCTCAGACTGTATTTGGACCGCGGATTTCCCAGCCCACGATCTGGTAGGCGTCGGGCGAGCCTTCGTCGGGTCCGCCGAGCCATGGGCCGAGGCGCAGGACACCGTCCGCATCGAGCGCGAGCGGCACGTTTGCGACATCCGGCACGCTCGTCCAGCGTTTGACCGCGTCCGCGTGCTCGGCCTCGAAGGCGGCAGCGACCTCCGCGCCCTCCTCGGGCAGCGGCGAGCAGACGGCGTAAAGAAGCAGCCCGCCCGATCGCACCAAACGCAACGCGCTACTCAAGATCGCGAGCTGATGGCGCGCGAGCCGCGCGGGGTCGCGCTGGCTCACGCGCAGCAACAGCTCCGGCCTTCGCCGCAACGTGCCGAGGCCCGTGCACGGCGCATCGACGAGCACGCGGTCGAACTGCGGCAGGAGCCCGCCTGTGCCTACGCACATGTCGATGGGCCGCAAGACCACGTTTTGTGTCGGGAGACCGAGACGCGCCAGCGCTTTCGGGATGCGCTCGAGCTTGCGCTCGTCGACGTCGACGGCCGTGACTTCTCCGCCAGGCCCGACGGCTTCCGCGAGCACGACCGTCTTGCCGCCGTGACCTGCGCACAGATCGGCGACGCGCTCCCCGGGCTGGGCGCCGAGGCACGCAGCCACGAGTTGGGCGCCTTCTTCCTGAACGCTGAACGCGCCTTCTGCGTAGCCGGGCAGCGCCCGCGGGTCCGACGCTCGGTGACAGAGCAAGCACCGTGACGAAAGGCGACCGGGTCGCACCTCGATCCCGGACTGCGCGTGCCCGCCGCTCAGCGCGTCGGCAACCACCTGCAGCGAGCGGTCCGGTCCGACGCGCAGGCCTAGCGGCGGCGACAGTGCATCCGGCCGCAGCAGGCTGCGCGCACGCTCCTCACCGAGCGCGCGCCGCAGCGCGGCCTCCAACCAGGCGGGAACGACGAGCCGCGGCAGCGCGTCGGTCTCGGTGTCGCGCTCCGTGGCGAGCTTGCGCAACACCGCGTTGGCAACACCCGCGAGCTCCTTGCCGCGCAGCGCTCGCACCAGACCGACGCTCTCGTCCACCACCGCGTGCGCAGGCACGCGCGCCAGGTACAACAGCTGATAGCAGCCCGCTCGCAACGCGGCCCGGAGCCACGGATCGAGCGCGTCGAACGGTCTACGCAAGCGCGCGGCGATGCGCGCGTCGAGCGCGGGCAGGACCCGCAGGGCGCCGTACACGATCTCGGTTGCCAAGGCAGCGTCGCGCGGCTGCAGGCGCGCACGGCCCAGCTCGGCGTCGAGCGCGCGGCTGGCGTAGGCCCCGCGCTCGGCCACGCGTTCGAGCACGCGGACCGCGACAACGCGGGCCGACGCGGGAAGCTCCGCCTTGGCGTCTTGCTCACCTGCGCGCGACCGTCGAGGCCCGCGATGCTGCGGCTCTTGCGTCACGCTACTCGGCGGTCAAATCGTCGACGATCTGTGGCCACTGTCGTTCCAAGTCGTTCTTGAAGGCGAGGATCATGATCGCCAGCAACATCAGCAGTCCTGCAATGTGCGCGTACTCGCGCAGCTTGACGCTCAGAGGCTTGCGCGCCACCACCTCCCAGAGCAGAAACAGCAGATGCCCGCCATCGAGCAGCGGGATCGGCAAGAGGTTGATCAAGCCGAGGTTGATGCTGATGAACGCCATCAGCGTGAGGTAGTTGAGCGCGCCCTGCCGCGCCGCGGTTCCAGCCACGTCGAAGATCGTGAGCGGCCCGCCGATCGACTTGATGCTCAGCCGGCCCTGCATCAGACGCAGGATCGAGACCAGCGTCAGCTCCACCACCTCGGTCGTGGCGCGCACCGACTCACGCGCGGCGTACACGAGCGGGTGCGGATTGGGCACGCTCGCATCGAGCCTCGAGGGCACCCAGTTGCGGATGCCGAGCACGTAGCGGTCGTAGTCTTGGCCGTGCTCGGTGACGCCGTGCTCGTGCTCGAGCGCGAAACGCGCGGTGTGTTCTTGCTCGTCGTGGCGCCAGCGCAGCTCATGCTCGACACCGCGCCCTTCTCGCAGATCCTCGACGAAGGCGGCCCACATCGAGGTCTCGCGGCCATCGAGCGCGAGCAAGCGATCGCCGGATAGAAGGCCGATGCGCTGTTCGGGCGAGCCCGCGATCACGTCGCTCACGTACAGATCCGCGAGCTCGATGCCGGCGCGCCCGAGCGCGTCGCCCTTGCCCGGTTCGGGCGTGAGCGCCGCCACGCGAGGCTCGTAAAGGTCGAGGTCGAACAGGCCACCGAGCGCGCCGTGCACGGTCGTCGGCCGCAAGTAGGTGAGCGGTACCAACGTGCCGCGGTTGCGCTCGAGCGCGCGCTCCAGATCCAAGAAGCGATCGATCGGGCGACCAGCCGCGGCGACCACGACGTCGAAGGTGCGCAGACGTGCCGAGGCAGCGGGCGAGGTCGCGGAGCCGACGCCGATCACCGCGAGCGGGTGGTTGGGGACGATGCCGATGCGGCCGACTCGCTTGCGAACCTCCAGAGGAAGCTCGGCGAAATCGGCGACGGGCTCGATCGTCTCTTCGACGCGCTTGCCGTTGCGCTGCACCGCGAAGCGCAGCGGCTTGCCAGGACTGCGCTCGACGATTCGTGTGAGGTCGTAGAAGGTCTCGATCGGCGCGCCGTCGATCTCGACCACTTGGTCGCCGGGCAGGAGCTTGCCCGACGCAGGACGGTTCGGCAGCACGAGCCCGATGGTCGACGGCGTAAGCCGCGTGTCGCCGAGAAACACCACGAAATAGAGCAGCACCGGAAAGGTGAGGCTCATCAGCGGCCCGCCGACGGCGATCACGAAGCGCCGCCAGATCGACTGGTGCGCGATCGAGCCGACCTCGTCCGCCGGACGAATCTCGTCGCGCGGGTTCTCTCCGAGCATGCGCACGTAGCCGCCGAGCGGCAGCGCCGAGATCACGTAGTCGGTGCCGCCGCGCTGAAAACCTGCGATGCGCGGGCCGAACCCCAAGCTGAAGCGCAGCACTCGCACGCCGAACACGCGCGCCCACAAGAAGTGCCCGAGCTCGTGCACGAACACGAGCACCCCGACCATCACGACGAAATACAAAACGGGCATGAAGAGCGGCACAGCCTAGCGCAAAACCCGCCATCCCGCGCGGCGTGCCGCCCCGCGTCACTAATGCCGCAGAACGTCGGCGCAGCCGCGCCAGAGGGCTTCGCCGTCGGCGACTTTGCGGCTCGGATAGCAGGCCGAAGCCACGCCGATGGCCGGGCGCGGGCGCACGTCGGCGTCGAACAGCTCGTCTCGGGCGGTCGCAGCTTCCAGACGCTCGACGACGATGCGGCAACCGCGGGCGTCGGTCTCGGGCAGCAGGATCGTGAACTCGTCGGGCGCAGAGCGGAACAAGTGGTCGACGCCGCGGATGCAACCGCGCAAAGCCGCAGCCAGCTGGACCAGCACCCGCTGCGCCGAGCTCCCTCCCAGGCTCGACGCTATCTGGCTGTAGTTGAGACAGCGCGCGACCACGCAGCTCAGCGGATGGCCGTAGCGCACGGCGCGCGTGAACTCGTACTCGAGGCTGATGTGGAGCTGGCTCGTGGTGCCGGCGCCGGTCGCCGGGTCGGCGATGTCGAAGCGATCGACAGCCACGTGGCCCGAAGAGCTGGTCGACTTCGACGCGCGCTGGCGCAGCAGGTTGCGCAAGCGGTGCTGGATCTCGAAGCTGCGGTAGGGCTTGACGACATAGTCC
>JBIOJD010000347.1:0-4399 GCA_044450485.1 Polyangiales bacterium
CTTCGATCTCCTTCTGCGCGCGCACGCCCTCGTCTTCGCCGATCTCCTTCTCGTCCACCAAGGTCTCGATCAGCTCCTTGGCGTCATGACGAGCCTTGCGCACGACGACCTTGCTGTCCTCGGCGGCGCGCTTCGCGAGCTTCACCATCTCCTTGCGTCGCTCCTCGCTCAGCGGCTGCATCGGCAAGCGGATGATGTCGCCGTCGTTCATCGGCGTGAGCCCGAGCGGCGACTGGACCAGGGCCTTCTCGATCGCTTTGATCTGGGACTTGTCCCAGGGCTTGATCGTCAGCATGCGCGCCTCGGGCACGCTCACCGTCGCAAGCTGCGCGATCGGCGTCGGCGACCCGTAGGCATCGACGCGAATCGAGTCGAGCAACGACGGGTGCGCGCGGCCGGTGCGCAGCTTGGCCAGCTCGCGCTTGAGCGCTTCGTGAGCCTTGGCGATGGAACTCTTGAGGTCTGCGATCGTCTCGTCGATCATGGCCCGCTCCGTCCCCGCCGCGTTCAGCTGAGCTGTTCGCTGCGGATGTCCTCGGCTTCGGTCACGAGCGTGCCGATCGGCTCGCCCTCGACCACCCGGCGGATGTTACCGCGGGTCGAGAGGCCAAACACGCGGATCGGCAACCTGTTGTCGCGGCACAGCGTGACGGCCGTCGCGTCCATCACCCCGATGCGCTCGCGGATGAAGCGCTCGTAGCTGAGCTGGCGGAACATGCTCGCGTCGGCGAACTTCACCGGGTCGCGGTCGTAGATGCCCTCGACCTTGGTCGCCTTGCACAGCATGGAGGCCTGGATCTCCATCGCGCGCAGCGAGGCCGCGGTGTCGGTCGAGAAGTAGGGATTGCCGGTGCCGGCCACGAAGATCACCACGCGCCCCTTCTCCAGGTGGCGCACCGCGCGTCTGCGGATGTAGGGCTCGGCCACGGCCCGCACTTCGAGCGCCGTCATCAAGCGCGTTTGGGCGCCGTGCTTCTCGAGCGCGTCCTGGAGCGCGACGCCGTTGATGACGGTGGCCAGCATGCCCATGTAGTCGGCGCTGGCGCGGTCCATGCCCTGCGCGCTGCCCTTGAGGCCGCGGAAGATGTTGCCTCCGCCGATGACCACGCCCATCTCGACGCCCAGGGCACGCACCTCGGCGAGCTCGGCGCTGATCGCCTCGACCGTCTTGGGGTCGAGCCCGAAGCCGCCAGTCGAGCCGCACAGGGCTTCACCCGAGAGCTTGAGCAGAATGCGCTTGAACTTGACGGCCATCAGTCACCTGCTCGAATCGTAACGCTTTTACGAACCTGCGATAGCTGCCTGCACGTCTGCGGCCAGGTCGGCTTGTTTCTTTTCGATGCCCTCGCCGAGCTCGAAGCGCACGAAACGCCGCACCGAGATCTTCTCGCCGATCTTGGCCGACAGCTCCGTCGCGAGCGCGGCCACGGTCTTGTCGCCGTCGGTCACGCTGAGCTGCTCGTCGAGGCAAGCCTCGGCCAGCCACTTGTCGACCTTGCCGGTGACGATCTTGTCGACCACCGGCGCCGGACGCGGCTTGCCGCTCTGCTTGCCTTCTTCCTCGGTCTGAGCGCGGAAGATCTCGCGCTGCTTCTCGAGATCCGCAGCGGGCACGTCTTCGCGGCGCACGTACTGGGCGTTCATCGCCGCGATCTGCATCCCGACCAGCTCCACGAAGCGCTTGAAGTCTTCGCTGCGAGCCACGAAATCGGTCTGACAGTTCACCTCGGCCAGCACACCGATGCGTGCGCCGGGATGGATGTAGGCGTGGACCACGCCCTCGGCCGCGATCGCGCCGGCCTTTTTCGCGGCCTTGGCCAGGCCCTTCTTCTTGATGTACTCGACGGCCTTCTCTGCGTCGCCGCCGGACTCCTGCAGGGCGACCTTGCAGTCCATGATCCCTGCGCCGGTCCGCTCGCGCAGCTCCTTGACCATCGTTGCGCTGATTTCAGCCATGCTCCGCTCCTAGCTCTCTTCCCCGGGCGTGGCCGAGAACTCGGCCCGGCCCGCGCGCCCGGTGCGAGCGAACTCGACCTGCACGCCGCTGCTCGCGTCCTCCTTGCGCCCGACCTGCATGAAGTCGCGCCGTCGCTGCTGCCCGGCCACGCAGGCCTCGGCCACCGCGGCGGACACGAGCTTGATCGAGCGGATCGCGTCGTCGTTGCCCGGGATCAAGTAGTTGATCTTGTCCGGATCGCAGTTGGTGTCGGTCAGCGCAACGACCGGGATGCCGAGCTTGTTCGCCTCGCTGACGGCGATGTGCTCGTGATTCGGATCGATCACGAACAGAGCCGCGGGCAAGGTGCCCATGTCCTTGATGCCACCCACGAACTTCTGCAGCCGGTCGCGCTCGCGGCGCAGCCCGAGCGCTTCTTTTTTGGCCAGCGTGTCCAGCGTGCCGTCCTCGTCCATCTGCTCGAGCGAGCGCAGCCGGTCGATGCCCACCTTCATGGTTCGGAAGTTGGTTAGCGTGCCGCCGAGCCAGCGACCGGTCACGTGGAACTGCGAAGAGCGCACGGCCTCTTCGATGACGACTTCCTGCGCCTGGCGCTTGGTGCCCACGAACAGCAGCTGACCGCCGCGCGACACGGCGTTCGTCACGAACTCGAGCGCGCGCTTGAACAGACGCACGGTCTGGTCGAGGTCGATGATGTGGATCCCGTTGCGCGCGCCGTAGATGTACGGCGCCATCTTGGGATTCCAGCGGTTGGTCTGGTGACCGAAGTGAACGCCGGCGTCGATCAGCTTGCGCAGGGAAACTGCGGGCGCTTCCTCGATCGCAAATGCGGCGGCGGCTTCGGCGGGGGGCGGAGCCGGGGCTTCCGGCGCGGTCTCGATGTTTTCGCTCATGGCTCGTATGTCTCCGGTTGCGCTTCCACCGCTCGCGATCCGCCACCCCGAAGGGACCGAGCGGAACGTCCGAGCCGAGCAGTGTGATTGATTTCGGCGACCCGACGTGGGCGCACCGGCCCGTGAGGGCGGCGGCCATATACCACGCGGCAGGAGGAGCCGCCATCCGAGGCGGGCCGCTCCGCGCCAAAGGCCTGAAACAGCGTGGGTTTTGGCTGTGCGTTGGCCAAATTGTTGACCGGATCCATGCATGGGTAGATGTAGGTGAGATGCGCACAATCATCATCGCAACCGGATTGCTGCTCGCAGGGGTCTCCGGGGTGGCGGCGGAGAGCGCCCCGGCCGGATCGGAGCCCGGCGAGCCACGGGCTGAGACCAAGGCCGAGGCCAAAACAGAGACGCCAGCCGAGCCCGTCGCGGAAGAACCGGCGGCCTCTGACGCCGCAGTATCGGAAGCCGACGACCCGGCAGACGCGGTGGAGCCTCGCGCGGCGGACGCACCGTGTCTCGCGGAGCCCGTCGCGTTCCGCCGCCGCGGCCGCACGCCCGATGCGTCCCTGAGCCTCACGCTCTGCGCGGGCGGGCCCAACCACGATGCCCTCGAAACCCTGAGTGAGCTGGCCCAGCCGTTGCCGGCCGCAGGCACCGCACCCGAGCACGCAGAAGACGAGGGCCCGGTACACGAGCTCGACGCCGGGCTCCTCACGCGGCTGCAGAGCATTGCCGCGCATTTTCCCGGCCGTGCGATAGAGATCGTGTCGGGCTACCGCCCGAACGCACGACCCGGAAGCCGCCACCGCAGCGGCCGTGCGCTCGACCTGCGCATCGAGGGCGTCGACAACCGCGAGCTGAGCGAGCTCGCGCGCACGTTCGAGGCCACGGGCGTCGGGTACTACCCGAACAGCACCTTCGTTCACGTGGACGTGCGCGACACGCAGTTCTACTGGGTGGACCGCAGCGCGCCGGGCGAGCGGCCGCGCTACGGCGAGGAGCCCGCGGCCAAGCCGGCCCAAGAAGAGGCACGGGCGGCGAGCGCGCCTGCCGAGGGCGATGGCGCCGAGAACGCGACGGACGCACTGGTGCAGAGCCGAGCTGCGCTGGAAGCCGAGCTGCGCAACCTGTCGGACCGGGCGCTCGTCGTGATGAATGCCGCGCTCGGGCGCACGCTGCCTTACGACCGCAAGCTGCCTGGGCGCAGCGAGTACTGAGGCCAGCGGGTGTGTATCGCAGCCATGCTATAACGCAAGGCGCGATGGCCAGCTGCCCCACTTGCAAACGCCCGGTTCCGGAGCACCCGTTCGAGCCACCGCTTCCGTTCTGCTCGCAGCGCTGCAAGCTCGCGGACCTGCACGGCTGGCTGACCGGTCGCTACGTGGTGAGCGAGCCGCTGCAGGACGGCGACGCCGAAGCGCTGGCGCTGCTGTCCGGAGAGGACTGAGCCCATGAACGAGCTCTTGGCCGCGTGCCGGCGCGAGCCGACGGCATTCACCCCGATCTGGGTGATGCGACAGGCGGGCCGTTACCAGCCGGAGTACCGCGCGCTGCGGGC
>JBIOJD010000348.1:0-4388 GCA_044450485.1 Polyangiales bacterium
ACGATCATGTCCGCGTCGACGTCGACCGCGACCTGATGGATCGCCTGCGCGGGGTCGCCCAACCGCACGTGGAACACGGTCTCCTGCGTGAACGGCTCCGCGCCGCGCGGCGGGGCGCAGACGGTGGTCACGTGAGCGCGCAGCGCGTCGAGCTTGCTGCGCAGGTCGCGCGACATGCCTTCGAGCTGCTGCGCGTCGGGCTTGCGCTCGGCACGGATCACGTACGTGACGTGAAGCTCGCTGTCGGGCAGGTTTCTGGCCAGCTCGAGGGCTTGCCGCAACGCGTGATCTCCGGTCTCGGAAAGATCCGCTCCGACGACGATTCGATTCTTGTTGGTGTCCGTGCTCTCGCCCATGGCCATGCCTCCAGCTTTCAACTGACCTCTTGCCCTCAAGTAGACACCACATGCGCGAGCGCAAGTGGATATCGGGGAGGGCACGCGCCCTCCCCGCCCCGATGAAGTGAATTCATCGGGGCCCCGGCACGACGAAGTCGGGCCGCCTCCGCGGTGGTTCGCTCCGCTCACTCTCCGCTTGTCAGCTTCAAACCAGGTCGCGTAGGGGTCGAGCTGGCCGGGCGCCGAAGTGCGAGATGATCTCGGCGGCGCACAGCGCACCGAGCTGGCCGCACTCGAGAGGAGACATCCCCATCGTGTAGCCGCGCAAAAAACCGGCCGCGTACAGATCGCCCGCACCGGTGGTGTCCACGACCGTGGCTACGGGCGCGGCCTCGACCGCGATGGTGTCATGGCCGACCAGCACCACCGAGCCCTTGTCGCTCAGCGTGAGCGCGGCGACCTCGCAGCGCCCGCGCACCGCGGCGATGGCGTCTTCCAGATGCGGCGCCTCGTACAGCGCGCAGATCTCGTGCTCGTTCGCGAACAGAATGTCGACGTGCTGATCGACCAGCTCGAGCAGCTCCTTGCGATGGCGCTCCACGCAGAACGGGTCGGACAGCGAGAGCGCGACCTTGCGACCGGCCTTCTCCGCGATTCGGCTGGCCTTGAGGAAGGCCTCCTTGGCCCCAGCCGGATCCCACAAATAGCCCTCGAGATAAGTGACCTGGCTGCGCCGGATCAGCGCCTCGTCGATGTCCTCTGGGCCGAGCTCGCGGCACGCGCCGAGGAACGTGCTCATCGTCCGCTGCGCATCCTCCGTGACGAGCACCAAGCAGCGCGCGGTTGGAGGACCGTGCTTCCCGCGCGTGGTCTCGAAGGTCACTCCGAGCGCGCGCAGGTCGTGGCTGAACACCTCGCCGAGCTGGTCGTCGTGGACCTTGCCGATGTAAGCAGCCTTGCCGCCGAGCGACGCGACACCAGCCACGGTGTTCGCAGCCGAGCCACCCGAGACTTCCACCGCAGGCCCCATGCCCGCATACAGCTCAGCCGCCTGTCGCTCGTCGATGAGCGCCATCGTGCCCTTGGTCAGCCCGTTGCGCAGCAGCAGCGCATCGTCGGCGTGGCACAGCACGTCCACGATCGCATTGCCGATACCGGTTACATCGATCGGGGAACCGGCCATGGCTCACTTGTGCCGGTAGATGATCATGCCGTGGCTCAGGTCGTACGGCGACAGCGCCACGGTCACTCGGTCCCCCAAGATCACCCGGATGCGGTTCTTGCGCATACGCCCGCTGAGCTGGGCCCGAACGATCGCCCCCGCGTCGGTTTTGACCTCGAACTGGCCCCCCGCATAGACCTGCGTCACCACCCCATCGAGCTGTACATGGTCGTCGCGAGTCAGCTGGGCCTCCACAGCACCCGCACCCGAGCCGGGGCGGAGCGGCCGTATTCCTAGTCGTTTCCGTCGGAGATCGCAACGCGAAAGGCGTCTTCGAGCCCCCTGCGCAACTTGCCGCGCCCTGCCAATCGCGCCAAAAGACGCCCGCGCTGTTCATGCGGGCGGAAAGTGCCGCCCGGGTGCAATCGAAACCTCGACCTGCGCGTTGATGTCCACGAGACCCTTTGGAGAGGGAACGAATGGCCCAGAACAAGCTCCTCACCGCCGTCAGCCTCGGGTTGTGCCTCGCTTGCAGCAGCCCTGGCGCCACGCAGCAACGCTCGGCTGCCCCGAGCCCGGCCGCGACCGCCCCAGCGCCGAGCGCCCCAGCGGCCAAGCCCGCGCCCGTGGCCGCGACCGACTTCCGCCGCCAGTTCGTCGAGGTGGCCAAGACCGTCCGCCCCACCGTGGTCGCGATCACGTCGGTCAGCACGGTCGAGGTGGGCACGTCGCGCTTCGAGGGCAGCCCATTCGAGTTCTTCTTCCACGGCGCGCCGCATCCGGAGAAGCAGAAGCGCCAAGGCGTGGGCACGGGCGTGATCGTGGACCCGCGCGGCTACATCTTGACCAACAACCACGTGGTGGCCGACGCCGACGAGATCAAGGTCGCGCTCAAGGACGACCGCGAGCTCGAAGCGCAGGTGGTCGGCACCGATCCCAAGACCGACGTCGCAATCATCAAGGTCAAGCTCGACGGCTTGAAGGGCGAGCCGCTGCAGGCAGCGGCGCTCGGTGACTCGGACAAGCTCGAGGTCGGTGAATGGGTCATGGCCGTGGGCAGCCCCTTCGGCCTGACGCAGACCGTCAGCGCCGGCATCGTGAGCGCAGTCGGGCGCGGCCACGTGGGCATCGCCGACTACGAAGACTTCATCCAGACCGACGCCGCGATCAACCCCGGCAACTCGGGCGGCCCGCTCGTGAACATGAACGGTCAGGTCGTGGGCATCAACACCGCGATCGCCTCGCGCACGGGCGGCAACAACGGCGTGGGCTTCGCGATTCCGATCAACATGGCGCGCTCGGTGATGCACCAGCTGATCGACCACGGTCAGGTCGTGCGCGGCTATCTCGGCGTGTACATCGGCGACGTCAACGAAGAGCTCGCGAAGTCGTTCGGCTACCAGGGCAAGGGTGGGGTGCTGGTGCAGGACGTGTCGGCGGACGGTCCGGGCGCAAAGGCGGGGCTCAAGGCCGGCGACATCATTCTCGAGCGCGACGGCAAACCGGCCAGCGATGTCACGAGCTTTCGCAACGGCATCGCGCAGAGCGCACCCGGCACCTCGCTGGCGCTCGTCGTCTTTCGCGACGGCAAGCGCATGAGCCTGAGCGCCAAGCTCGAAGCGCTGCCGGGCGAGGCCACCGGCAAGCCGGGCAAGCACGCGCCCAAGGCTGGAGGCCGCGGGCTCGGCGTGTCCGACATCACGCCGGAGCTGAAGCAGCGCTTGCAGCTCGAGCTCGACCGAGGCGCGGTCGTCGTGCAAGTGCGGCCCGATTCGTCCGCGGACCAGGCGGGCTTGAAGCCCGGCGACGTGATCGCGCAAGTCGGCGCCGACGAAGTCAAGAACGCCAAGGACGCCGAGCGGATGATCGGGCACAGCGATGCCGGCAAGGCGCTGCGCCTGCGGGTGATTCGCGAAGGTCACGGCGTGTTCGTGATCCTGCCTCCCGTGCGGCCTTGAGGCGGCCCTTGCGGAGCGCCGCAAGATGACTACAAGAAGGCCTCCATGTGGAAGAAGACGGCCCGCTTCGCGATCGGCGACATCGTGCATCACCGTCACTACCCGTTCCGGGGCGTGATCTTCGGGGTCGACCCGACCTTCAACAACACCGAGGAGTGGTGGGAGTCCATCCCGGCCGACGTTCGTCCCGCGAAGGATCAGCCATTCTATCACCTGCTCGCCGAGAACGAGCAGACCACGTACGTGGCCTACGTGTCCGAGCAGAACCTGCTGCCCGATGCGTCGGGCCGGCCCTGCCGCCATCCCGAGATCAAGAGCCACTTCGCCGGCTTCGAGAACGGTCGCTATCTGCCGCGCCCAAGACCGCTCAACTGAGCGCCCATCAGTCGCAGTCGATGTTGATGTCGCGGCCGAGGGGGCCGCGGGCGCTGCCGAGGTGAAGCCAGACGCAGCGCGTGCTCGTAGCCGCAGGCGACTTGGCTGCGAGCGCCGTCAGATTGCCGAGGTAACGGTTGGCCGGACCGTACAGCCCCGCGTGATCGTCGAGCGCGTATCGGCCGGCGTAGTTGGGCAGCTCGCTCGAGGGCCATGCGAGCAGCGAGGCGAGCGCAGCCAGCTCCGTGCCGTTCAGCTCGCGGCCATTGACGACCACTCCGGTCGTGCCGGAAGCGGCGTCCTGCGCGAGCGGCGACGCGCGCAGTCGCGGCGCCGTCAGCCCGGACGCGCCGTGTCCGATCAAGCCCCACAGCCCGCTCTTCGCGTCGTACCAGTACTTGCCGGGCTCCGGCCGCCGCTCCACGCGCACGTCGAGCTCGCGCAAGTCGGGCTCGCCGAGCCTGGCGCCGTTCACATAGACGTCGGCTCGCTCCGGCGTAGCGGGCGTTGGCTCGGTGGTCGGCGCGGGTGCCGGCTCTTCGAGCGCTTCGCTGG
>JBIOJD010000349.1:0-4370 GCA_044450485.1 Polyangiales bacterium
CGTGTCGCGGATCGCGCGATGCGTCGCGTCGAGCTCGAAGGTCATGTGCGGGTGCGGGGCGTTCAGGTGTGCCAACCGGCGACCTGAACCATACGAAGTCTCGATTGCGAAGATGGCGTCATGCTGCGATGGGGTCAAGCGTTGCGGGCCGTGTGTTACCTTTCGTGCATGTCCGAGCCGCAGGCGAGCGGGCCGGTCCTGCGCGCACGGGAGCTGCTCGACCGCGTTCGCGGCTGCGAGCTTTCGGAGCAGCAGCTTTCGGACCGCAGTGTCGATCTCGCAGCGCTCTTGGCCGAGGCCGCGGAACAGCACAAGCGGCGCGCCGACCGCGAGCGCGATGCCCTGCTCGCGGGGCTGATGGGCGACGCCCACGGCCAGGTGCTGACCACGCTGCTCACCGACCGCGTCGTGCGCAGCCGCGATCCCGACAAGACCGTGGACGCGGCGCGCCATCTTCTGCGCAGGCTCGGTGTTCCACGCTATCTGCCCGGTGTGGCTCGGCTGCAGCTGCGCGCATTGCTGCATCTCGGTCCGTTCGTTCCACAGATCGCGGCGCGTGGTCTGCTCGAGCGCCTGCGCACCGAGGCGCGTCGGGTGGTGCTCGCCGCCGAGGACCCCGACCTCGGCAACTACCTCGCGCTGCGGCGCCAGGAAGGCGTGCGCGTCAACGTGAATCACCTCGGCGAAGCGGTGCTGGGCGAGACCGAGGCGCGCGCACGGGTCGCAGACTACATCGCGCTGTTGTCTCGGCCCGACGTCGAGTCGATCTCGGTCAAGATCTCCTCGATCTACAGCCAGGTCGATCTGCTGGCCTGGGACACCACGCTCGAGCGCCTGGCCGAGCGGCTGCGGCCGATCTACCGAGTCGCGCTCGAGCATCTCTACGCCCGGCCCAGCGGGGTCAGCACGCCCAAGCTCGTGAACCTCGACATGGAGTCGTACCGCGATCTGCGGCTCACGCTCGAGCTCTTCCGCCGCTTGCTCGATGAGCCCGAGCTGCGCGCGCTGACCGCTGGGGTGGTGCTGCAGGCATACCTGCCGGACTCGTTGCCCCTGCAGCGCGAGCTCACCGACTTCGCGACAGAGCGGGTGCGGCGCGGCGGAGCGCCGATCAGGTTGCGGATCGTGAAGGGCGCAAACCTGCTCGCAGAGCGCGCCGAAGCCGCCCTTCGGGGCTGGGAGGTGCCGGTGCTGCTCAGCAAAGCCGAGGTGGACGCGAGCTACAAGCAGATGCTCGAGCACGGTTGCCGACCCGAGCACGCCGCCGCGGTTCAGCTCGGCATCGCCAGCCACAACCTGTTCGACCTGGCCTTCGGGATGGTGCTGCGCGCCAATCGCGGTGTGGAGGCCGCCGTCGGCTTCGAGCTGCTCGAAGGCATGGCCGACCACGTGAGGCGCGTCATCATTGCGGTGGCCGGTGATTGCCTGGTCTACGCGCCCCTGTGCGAGGCGAGCGCGCTGCAGAGCGCGATCGCCTACCTGATGCGGCGTTTGGACGAGAACACCGCGGAGGAGAACTTCCTGCGCCACAGCTTCGGCATGCGGCCCGGAGACGCAGCCTGGATCGCGCAGCAAGGGCGCTTTCTCGATGCGTTCCGCACGCGCCACGTCCTCGCCCACGCGCCGCGCCGCACGCAGGACCGTCGCGAGCCGCCCACGGCCATCCCGCCCGGCGAGTTTGCGAACGAGCCGGACACGGACTTCTCGCTCGCGCACAACCGCGCGTGGATCGTCGCGCTGCTCGAGCGCGAGCAAGCCCGCCCCTGCTTCGATGTGCCGCTCCAGGTCGCCGGCACGGAGCGCGCCGGTGAGCCGCGGATGGATGGCTGCGATCCCTCGCGACCCGGGCACGTGCCGTATCGCTTCGCGCTCGCGACCGCGGACGACATCGCCGCGGCGCTGCAAGCCGGCGTCCGGGCGGCCGAGGGCTTTGCGCGAGTCGGCCTCGACGAGCGAGCACAGATGTTGGGAGAAGTCGCCTTGCAGCTTCGCTCGCGACGCGGAGAGCTGATCGCTGCCATGGCGCTCGACGCGGGAAAACGCGTGGATCAGGCTGACGCCGAGGTCTCGGAGGCGATCGACTTCGCCGAATATTATGCCGAGAGCTTCGCTGCGCTGGCCGGCGCGCATCCCGAGATCGAGCTGCAGCCCAAGGGCCTCGTGCTGGTGACGCCGCCATGGAACTTCCCGCTCGCGATCCCCGCGGGGGGTGTGCTCGCCGCGCTCGCCGCCGGCAACGCGGTGATCCTCAAGCCCGCGCTCGAGACCGTGCACGTGGCCGAGCGCTTGGCGCGCGCGTGCTGGGATGCGGGCGTTCCGAAGGCGCTCCTGCAGCTCGTAGCATGCACCGACGATCTCGGCAGCACGCTCGTGTCCGATCCGCGGGTCAGCCAAGTCGTGCTCACGGGCGCAACCGCCACGGCCAAACGCTTCTGCGAGCTGCGTCCCGGCATACCGCTCGCGGCCGAGACCGGTGGCAAGAACGCGATCATCGTCACCGCCACCGCCGATCGCGACGAGGCGATCAAGGACGCGGTCGCATCGGCCTTCGGCCACGCCGGCCAAAAATGCAGCGCGTGCAGCCTGCTCATCTGCGAGGCCGAGGTGTACGACGATTCGCGTCTGCTTCGAGCGCTCGCGGACGCGGCCGAGAGCCTGCACGTGGGCCCGAGCTGGGACCCGCGCAGCGTCGTCACGCCGCTGATTCGACCGCCCGAGGGACCTCTGCTGCGCGCGCTGACCACGCTCGACGAAGGCGAGACGTGGCTGCTCGAGCCGCGCCGCGACCTGCGCAACCCACGGCTGTGGAGCCCAGCGATCAAGCTCGGCGTGCGCGAGGGCAGCTTCATGCACGTGACCGAGCTGTTCGGGCCCGTGCTCGCGGTGATGCGCGCCGACGACCTCGACCACGCGTTGCGGCTCGCGAACGGCACCCCATACGGGCTGACCGCAGGACTCCACAGCCTGAACGAGCGCGAGCAGCAGCGCTTCAGCGAGCGGATGGACGCCGGCAACCTGTACGTCAACAAGCCGGTCACCGGCGCGATCGTGCGGCGACAGCCGTTCGGCGGCTTCAAGGCCTCGTGCGTGGGGCCCGGCGCAAAGGCCGGCGGACCGAACTACGCGGCGCAGCTCGCGCACGTGATTCAGCGCGCACCGCCGGCGATCGTCTGTCCGCCCGACGCGCGCGTAGCCGAGCTGATCGGGGCAGCACGCCCGCACCTGCGCGAGCTCGAGCGCCAGCGGCTCGGGATCGGTGCGTGCAGTTACGAGCACGCGCGGCGTACCTACTTCGGCCTGGATCACGACCCGAGCTCGGTGCTCGGCGAGCGCAACGTGCTGCGCTACGTGCCCTGCGCGCCGATGCTGCTGCGCGCCAGCGCGCAGGCCGAGGCCACCGATCTGCTGCTCGCGTGCTCCGCTGCGCTGACCGCCCATGCCAGCTTCGAGCTCAGCGTCCATCCAGCAACCGCGCGCGCCATGCCGTACCTGTCGCGATTCCCCGGACTGCGTGTGCGCGTGGAGGACGCCGAGGGCTGTGCTCGAAGCCTGACTCCCGATCTCGTACGCGTGCGCGCCGTGGGCGACATCGAGCCCGAGCTACTCGCGGCGGCCGAGCCCTTGCTGCTCTACGTGGCCACCGAGCCCGTTCTGCTCAGCGGGCGCTTCGAGCTGCTGCGCTACCTGCGCGAGCAGAGCATCTCCCACCGCTACCACCGCTACGGCAACCTCGCGCCTGCCGAGCTGCTTCCACCTCTGCGGACCAGTCCTGCTTGAGGAGCGATGTCACCGCAGGCCAAGGCGCGGAGCGAAGCGACCTCGCGGATGGGCGGGGCCCCGACAGCTTTGCTGACGGGGCGGGAAGGGCGCGTGCCCTTCCCGGTTACATAGGCATGACTATGCGCTTGCGCTCGGCGCTGCCGCTTGGCGGGCGCAGACTGAGCCGGGCGCTGATCTCGTCGCGCAGCTTCGAGCCGGGCACCACCGAGTCGATCACGAGCTCGCTCGCGAGCTGGTAGATGTCGATCGCCTCGCGGTACTCGTCGCGGAGCTGCTTCACGTACGCGTCGCGCTCCGGCCCGGCGGGCTTGTCTTGGATTTTGTTGTAATACACGGCGTTCACGGCTGCGTCGGGGCCCATCACTGCGATCGAAGCCTGCGGCAGCGCGATGCACGCGTCCGGCTCGAATGCAGGTCCGCACATCGCGTAGAGCCCAGCGCCGTACGCTTTGCGCACGATCACGCTGAGCTTGGGCACACTGGCATCGCTCACGGCAGCGATCATCTTCGCGCCGGCGCGGATGATGCCTTGCTTCTCGACCTTGCTGCCGATCATGAAGCCGGGCACGTCCGCCAGAAACAGCAACGGA
>JBIOJD010000350.1:0-4351 GCA_044450485.1 Polyangiales bacterium
ACGCCGCCTCGATCGCCCTTGGCGTAGCGCTCGCGGATCTCGCGCGCTTCTTTGTCGAAGCCGATCCACTCGAAGCATTTGTTGTAGCCCGGCGTGGCCGCGTACGCGCCGAACACGTTGCGCACCAGCGTCCGGCCGAGCGCCGGATCGTCGACCATGACCACGTGCAACCGGCTCACGACCTCGATGGCGCCCGGATCGCGACCTGCAGCCTCGGCGCCTGCGCGCACCGCCCCGAGGATCTGGGGCAGCGCGTGCTCGGGCACCATGTTCAAGATCACGCCATCGCACAGCTCGCCGGTGAGCCGCAGCATCTGCTCGTTGAGCGCGCCGAGATAGATCGGAACCTTGCCCACGACCGGGCCCCCGAGCTTGAAGCGCTTGAGCTGCAAGGTTTCACCATCGTGATCCACGCGCTCACCCGCGAGCGCCTTGCGCAGCACCTCCACGTGCTCGCGCATGCGAGCGAGCGGCTTGCCCCAAGGCTGCCCTCCCCAGTCGCGCACGATGTTGGGTGACGACAGCCCGATGCCGAGCACGAAGTTGCCCGAGGTGAGCTGGCTCAACGACATCGCAGCCATCGCATGCACCATGGCCGTGCGCGTCTGCGCCGGCACCACGGCCGTGCCGAGGCGCATGCCAGGCACCCCTGCCGCGAGCGCTCCGGCCACGGCATACGCGTCGCCGCCATTCACCTCCGCGAGCCAGATCTCCTCGACGCCCTGACCGCGCGCCGCACGCGCCATCTCGACCGCGCCCTGCGCATTGCCCGCAAGCGGCAAAGTCAACCCGAGTCTCACCTTCTTCTCCATGCCCGCCAACGTAGTCGTTTTCGAGCCCCACGGAAACGGCTCAACCTCTCACAGCGCCAAGCGGGATGAGTCTCCGCTCCGCCGCAAGGGACCTGCATCTGAGGGGTGAATAACGGCTCCGCCGTTAGAGGGGAGCGAAGCTCCCGCTCCGCGTGGGGTGGGTCCCGCGGAGCCTTGCTCCGCGGGCGGGGAGTCGCGTGACTCCCCGTCTCATAAGCCTCGCGTGCCTCCCCGCGTCACAAACCCCTGGTGATCCGCACATCCAGCCGGTCGCGCAGGTAATCCCCCGCCAGGTTGAAGCCTAGGACCGTGAGCGCGATCGCTCCGCCAGCGATCAGCGCTACATGCGGAAACCGCAGGAGCACGGCGCTGCCTTGGTCGAGGAGCGCGCCCCAGGACGCGGCCGCTCCCGGCCCGAGGCCGAGAAACGACAGCGTGGCCTCGGCCAGCACCGCACCGCCCAACGCGGAGGTCGCCTGCACCACCAGCGGACCGGCGGCGTTCGGCGCCACGTGGCGGACCAGGATCTGCGCTTCCGACGCGCCGAGCAGCTTGGCCGCCGCGACGAAATCACTCTCGCGCAGCAGCAAGGTCTGCGCGCGGGCGATGCGCGCGAACAGCACCCAGCCGCTGACGCTGAGCGCCAGGATGACGTGGGGCACTCCGGGGCGGGCGACGAGCGCGAGGATCGCGATGTTGAGCACCACTGCGGGAAAAGCCTGCACCAGGTCCGCGAGGCCCGTGATCAGGTGGTCCGTGCGGCCTCCGCGGTATCCCGCGAGCGCACCGAGCGTGGCACCGACGAGCAACGACAGCAGCACCGAGCAAACCGCGACCAGGCCGGACAGGCGCGCGCCGTGCAAGAGCACGCTCAGCACGTCCACGCCGTTGTCGCCGGTGCCGAGGAGGTGACCTGCGCTCGGCGACCGGTATTGCGCATCGAGGTGAATCGCCAGCGGCGAGTAGGGCGCGAGCAGCGGCCCAAAGAGCGCGAGCAACGCGAACACCGTCACGACGACCACACCAAACGGCGGGATCGGCGCCCGCCGCTCTGCCCGAGCGCTCACGCGAGCCTCACGCGGGGGTCCGCGACCCCGTACAGCAGGTCCACGACCAAATTGACGGCCACGTAGGTGGCCGCGACGACCAGCACGCAGCCCTGCACCACCGGAATGTCGCGCGCGAAGAATGCGTCCAGAAAGAGCGTGCCGAGACCAGGCCGCTCGAAGATCTTCTCCGCGATCACCGCGCCCGAGAGCAAGGCGCCGAGCTGCGCCGCGGCCACGGTCATGACCGGCAAGAGCGCGTTGCGCAGCGCGTGCTTGAACAGCAGCGTGAGCTCGGGCACGCCCCTGCCGCGCGCGGCGAGGATGTATTGCTCCGAGAGCACGTCGAGCAGCGCGGCGCGCGTCTGCCGAGTGAGCGTCGCGCACAGCGCGGCCCCGACCGTGAGCGCGGGCAAGATCAGCGCCAGCGGCCGACCCGGATCGTCACCCGGAAGCGGGAGCCAGCGCAGCTCGACACCGAAGGCGAGCACGAGCAGCGGCCCGAGCCAGATGTGCGGAATCGCCGCGCCGAGCAGCGCAAACGTCGTGGCTGCCTTGTCCCAGCCGCGGCCGCGGCGCACCGCAGCGAGCACGCCCAGAGGCAGCGACACGAGCAACGCGAAGGCGAGCGACGCAGCGGCCAGGCCCAACGTGGAGGGCAAGACCTCGGAGATCAACGCGGACACGCGTTGGTCGCGCACTCGAAAAGAGCGCCCGAGGCTTCCGTCGAGCACGTCGGCACAGAAGGCTCGGTATTGCTCGACCAAGGGACGGTCCAAGCGCAGCGCGGTGCGGAGCGCGGCGCGGTCCTCGGGCGCCGCTTGATCGCCGAGGATGGCGTCTACCGGATCGCCGGGCAGCAGATGCACGAGCAGGAACACCAACGTGACCACGCCCCAGACCGTGAGCACGGCGCGCGCCGAGCGCAGCACGAGATAGCGCGGAAGGCCCGGTGCCATGGCCTGCAGTGTAATGAAAGTTGCGTGGCCGAGCAGCTCGAACAGCGCCGCCTGCTTGGGCGTCTCAGCTCGGGGCGAGCTCCGGGGCTGGAACCGCGGCGGGTGGCTCGCTCGCGGCAGCGGCGCTCGAATGCTTGCGGCGCTCGTCCAGCTCGCGTTGGATCTCGGCGTGGCGGTGCTTGTCGATCCGGTAGCGCGCGTAGAAGAAGATTCCTATCAGCGCCGGCAGCGACGCGATCGGACCGTCGATCAGGCCGAGCTTGTAGAGCACGTCGGCGCCTACCTCGCCCGGTTTGGCTCCGGCCGGGAAGTGAATCACATCGATCGCAGCGCCGGCGAGGATCGTGCCGAGACCCGAGGTGAGCTTGCCGAAGAACGTGCGCGCCGCGTAGAAGACGCCTTCTTGGCGTCTGCCGCTCTTGAGCTCGTGCTCGTCGGCGACGTCCGCGAGCGAGGAGAGCACGCTGATCTGGAGCACCGCGGCTGCGCCGTACGACAAGAACACGAACAGCATCAAGCACGGCAGCAGCTTGGGCGCGCCATTCGCCGGGAAGTGCCCGCTGATGCGCAAGAGCACCGGCAGCGCCGCAGTCAGCACCATGACGCACACCGCGCCGATGATGGTCCCGCGTTTTTCGAACCAGCCGTGCAAGCGCACGGTCAAGATGAACGCGAGCACGAACGCGGGCGGCGTGACCAGCCCGAACACGCGGATCTTGTCCTCGGGCAGGCCCCAGAAGAACAAGCTGGTGTACGCGTTCAAGGTCTCGCGGGTGCCGAGCGTGGCGCTCATGAACACGAGCCCGAGCAGCAGCATCAGGTAGTTCCGATTCGACATGCAGCCCAGCGTTTCGCTGACCAGCTCGCGGAGCGTGAAGCGGGCTTCGCCGGGTGGGGGCTGCACGAGCCGCGGGATTTGGTCACGCGTGAAGTGCGCTGAGAAGAAAATCACGAGGGCCACGAACAGCGCCACGCCCAAGCCGAGGCCGGGGTAGCCGTCGCGCACCGAGGTGCCGCCGGCGTGCTTGAACCACGTCCAGCCGTAGAAATAGGTCCCGGCGCCGCCCACGACCGCGAAGATGGCGTTGTAGCTCATGACCACCGAGCGCTCGCGGTAGTCGGTGGAGAGCTCAGCGCCGAGCGCGAGGTGGGGCACCTGGTACAGCGTCAAGCCCTGGCGGAACAACACGGTGAACAGCGTCATCCACAGAAACAACGGGATGTCGTGCAGGCCCGCCGGCGGGACGTAGATGCAGTAGAACGACGCGGCGAGCGGCAGCGGCGCCGCGTACAAGAACGGGTGGCGCCGGCCGAGCTTCGAGCGCCAGCGGTCGGAGATGAACCCCACCACGGGGTCCGCGACCGCGTCGAGGAAGAGCGAGATGGTGACCGCCAGCCCGCACAGCGTGCCCGAGAGCCCGAGCACGTGGTTGTAGAACAGGAAGTTCCACGTGTTGAAGGCGATCGTGATCGCCGCCTCGGCCGCCGCACCCACGCCGAAGGCGAGCTTGGTGCGGATGCGGAGACTGCTCAT
>JBIOJD010000351.1:0-4343 GCA_044450485.1 Polyangiales bacterium
CTGCGTCCAGACACCCCCTGCTTGACAAGGCCTGGGCGCGGGGCTACGAGTCCCGCCCTCGACACCCATCGGAGCCTCGACCTTGGCCAATCACGTTTCCGCCCGCAAGCGCGCCCGCCAGACCGTCAAGATCACGGAGCGTAGGCGGCACCAGCGGACCACGGCGCGCACGCACATGAAGCGCGTCAGGACTGCGGTCGCGGCCGGCGACAAGTCGAAGGCCCAGGCCGCGCTGAAGGACTGCATCAAGCGCGTCGACCAGGCCGTGGCCAAGGGCCTGTGGCACCGCAAGGCCGGCTCGCGATACGTGTCGCGGCTCAGCGCCCAAGTCCACGCGATGAAGGGCTGAGCTCTTCTGCCGCTGCGCCTCGGGCTCGGTGCCCAGCCGAGCCGCGCGGACGTGCATCGACGAGACATTTCGCCCTCCGGCTCAACTGGGTTACCCTAGCTTTTTCGGGGCTGACCGTCGCACGGGCTCGAGGATGGATAGGGGATGACCAGCGCATTGCGGCGCGTGCTGATCGTCGATGACGACGAGATTTCGCTGCGCATGCTCTCCTCCGCTCTCGGCGCGCACTTCGAGGTCGTGACCTTCACCGACGGCGCCAGCGCGATCAATCTGCTCAAGCGCGAGCACTTCGACGCCATCATCGCCGACCACTTCATGCCGGGCATGACCGGCGCCGAGCTGCTCGATCGCGGTCACGCTCTCAGACCCGGTGCCGCGCGCGTGCTGGTGACCGCGTCCGATCGCCTGGAGACCCTGGGGGATGCGGTGAACCGGGCGCGGGTACACCGCTTCTTGGTCAAGCCGGTGCGCTTGCCGGAGCTGCCGACACTGCTCGATGGCGCGATGCGCGAGGCATCGCTCGAGGCCGAGAACGTACGGTTGCTCGCGGAGCTGGCGCTGGCCAATTCACGGCTCGAGGCCGAGGTTCGGCAGCGCACGGCGGAGCTCGAGCGGGCGATCGCGCAGCTCGAACAGCTCGCACTGCGCGACGGCCTCACCGGGCTCTACAACCATCGCTACATGCAGCAGGCGCTCGACGCCGAGATCTCGCGCGCGAAGAGGCACGGGCACGAGCTCTCGTTGCTGTTCGTCGATGTCGACCACTTCAAGGATTACAACGATCGCAACGGCCACCCCGCCGGCGACGACCTGCTGCGTGCGCTGGGTGAGCTGCTCGGCGGCGGCCGTCCAGGCAGCATGCGCGTGCGCGCGTCCGACATCGTCGCGCGCTATGGGGGCGAGGAATTCGTGTTGATCTTGCCCGAAACGGGCATCACCGGTGCTGCGGTCAAGGCCGAGTACGTTCGCAGGGCGGTGGCTGGGTACGACTTCGAGCACGGTCCGGCGCAACCGAACGGACGCGTGAGCGTGAGCATCGGCGTCGCTACGTTCCCGACCAACGCCAGCGACAAAGAGGGCTTGATCGCCGCCGCCGACCGCGAGCTGTACCGCGCCAAGGCGCTAGGCCGCGATCGCGTGTGTGTATGTGGGACGTCCTGAGCCCCTGCGGCCGGGGTGGGCATCGACGCGTGTGATCCTCGCTCACGCGGGTTGTTGCGTGCCTGTCGCACTCGCTACGATCAGCGCTTCGAAGAGCCGACGAGCCAGGGGGCTGACGGGCACGGGCACATGAAGACCAACGCCACCAATCCGGCGCCTTCCGAGGGCGCGTTCGCAGCGACCCCGTTGACGTCCGCTCCGTCCGGGCTGCGCATCAAGGTCGTGCTCGTGGCGATGGTGGTCTCGCTGGTCGCTGCGCTCGCCGTGCTCGTGTTCGTCATGGTCTCGGACATCTTCGAGTTTCTGTCGCCCGAGCTGCGTCGCAATCTGGTTTGGAAGACCGAGCACGGCGCCGCAGAGCTGAGCAAAGCCCTCGAGCTCGGGGCCGCGGCTGCCGAGCCCGAGCTGCTCGAGCGCGGAGCGCGTCCCTACTTGCAGGATGGTGACGTGCTCACGGTGGTCGTCCTCGATCAGCAAGGCCGGCCGATGCTGCGCGCGGGACGCGGCACGAACGACGCCGGTGCGATCTTCTTGGGCGCCCCGGGCAGCGCGCGCGACGTGGGCTCGGTCTTCGTGGCCTGGGCTCCGATCGAGATCGAGGGCATGGGCATCGCGAAGGTCGGGCTCGCCGTCTCGCAGCAGCAGCTCCGCGAGGGGCAGGCGTTGCGCCGCCGCATCCTCTTCGTGGGCTTTGCTGGGGCGTTGCTCGCGCTCGCGGCCGCGCTCTCGTTCGTGAACCTGTACATCGGGCCGCTGCTGCGCATGACCGAGGACGCGCTGCGTCGGCTCGAGCTCACGACCCAGCTGGCGCTCGAGAGCGCGCGCTTGAAAGGCCAGTTCTTGGCCAACATGAGCCACGAGATCAGGACGCCCATCAACGGCGTGCTCGGGCTCACGCGCCTGATGCGCGACCTGCCGCTCGAGAGCACGCTCCAGCGGTACGTCGATGCGCTCGACGCTTCGGGGCGGTCGCTCGCCACCATCATCGACGACATCCTCGATTTTTCGAAGATCGAAGCGGACAAGTACGTGGTCCAGCACGTGGAATTCGATCCTTCGATCGTGACGCAAGAGGTCGCCGAGATGCTGTCGACCGTCGCCCACGCGAAGGGCATCGACCTCGTCTGTCGGATCGCGCCCGAGCTGCCACCGCGCCTGCTGGGCGATCCGGAGCGCTTCCGCCAAGTCCTCAACAACTTGGCCGGCAACGCGGTCAAATTCACCCATCACGGAGAGGTCTTCATCGACGTTTCGGTGGAGCGCGGACCGCGTCCCGAGGACACGAAATTACGCGCCGAAGTGCGTGACACCGGGATCGGCATTCCGGACTCGGTCAAGCACAAGGTCTTCGACGCGTTCTGGCAGCACGATGGATCGGCCGCGCGCAGCTACGGCGGCACGGGTCTCGGCCTCGCGATCTCCAAGCGCCTGGTCGAGATCATGGGCGGCGAGCTCGACTTCGTGAGCGCGAGCGGTGTCGGCAGCCGGTTCTTCTTCACGCTGCCTTGCCCGGTCGTGGCCGAGCCATCTCGAGAGACCTCGCCCGGTGAGCTCTCGGGGCGCCGTGCCTTGGTGGTGGACGCGAGCGACGGCTGGCGCGACGTGCTGCGCGAGCGGCTCGAGACCTGGGGCATGCGCTGCACGTGCGAGGCGAGCGGAGCCACCGCTCTTCATGCGTTGCGCGAGGCAGCCGCGCTCGGACAACCTTTCTACGTGGCGTTGATCGCTTCGGAGACGATCGATCTGTCCGGTGACGATCTGCTCCGGGCGTTCGCGGCCGAGCCCTCGCGGGGGAGCACGCGCCTCGTGTCGGTGGGCCAGCTCGGGGTCGCCGGCTCGGCCTCGGAGCTGCCGCAGGCGGTGGTCGCGCGGCTCACGAAGCCGATTCGCGCATCGCACCTCTACGACTGCATGTCGTCCGCGCCCGGCAGGGCGCCTTCTTCGGGAGCACGGGCGGCATCGAGCGTGCAGCCGAGGACCGGCCCGCGCGCGCGCTTGTTGCTCGCCGAGGACAACGAGGTGAACCAGCTCGTGGCCGTGGAAGAGCTCAAGAAGCTCGGCTACGAGGTGGACGTTGCTGCCAACGGGGTCGAAGCCCTCGCCGCGATCGAGCGAAGCGCGTACGCGGCAGTGCTCATGGATTGCCAGATGCCGGTGATGGACGGATATGCGGCAACCGAGGAGCTCAGGCGGCGCGAAGCTCCTGGCAAGCGCCTGCCTGTGATCGCGCTCACGGCGCACGCGCTTGCTGGCGAGCGCGAAAAGGTGATGGCCGCAGGCATGGACGAGTACCTGACCAAGCCGCTGCAGCGGAGCGCGCTCGCCGAGATCCTTCGGCGGTTCGCGCAACCTGCTGCGGTCGATGCGAGCGAAGGCCGCACGGACCTGGCTGTGGCGGCGGTCGCAGCAAAGGCGCCCGAGCCGCTGACCGACGAGCTCGACGCGAGCGTGGAGCGCTCGAAGGACGTCTGTCAGCTGTTCCTCGACATCATTCCCAATCAGATCGAGCAGCTGGGGCGAGCGGTGTCGGAGGGCAGAGTGAGCGACGTCACGGCGCAAGCGCACAAGCTGAAGGGGGGCACGCTCAGCATCGGCGCGCGTCGCATGGCGAGCGTGGCCGCTCAGCTCGAGGAGAGCGCCGTGCAAGGCCGCCTGTCGCAAGCCCCGGCGCGGATGGTCGCGTTGCGCGAGCGGTTCTCGGCCGTGAGCGCACACCTGCGCGAGGAGATCGCCCGTGCGGACAAGGCGGGCGCGGTAAACGGCTTACCGGACCGGAGAGCACAATGACACGCTCTGGTGATGCGGGACGGCACGCTCCGCCCCTCCCCCGCGA
>JBIOJD010000352.1:0-4342 GCA_044450485.1 Polyangiales bacterium
CGCTTAGATGACCTTTGCGGGGGGGGCCCGGGCCCCCCCCCACTCCTATAAAGCCACGGCGGGACCCACCCCACGCGCAGCGGGAGCTTCGCTCCCCTCACGCGGCGGAGCCGCGTTTCACCCCTCAGGACGTCTCCACATCGACTATGTCGCGAAGCGACGACTCACCCCTGGGGTGACGCCGTCGCTTCGCGCATCTTCAACGCACGAGCGGGTTTCGCAGAAGCACGAAGGCTTGGCCGGGGGTGAGGGCTTCTTGGGTGCTGAAGCCTTGGGGCGGGGTGTAGAACAGCAGATTGTATCCGTCGAGGTCGGCGCAGTCCTCGGCCGTCAGCACGTGGACGCCGTCGCTGGTGACCTTGGTCGCGCGCGCGGCAGGGCATTCCGGGGTGTCGGCGATCGGGTCGTGGCGGATGCCGTCGTACTCGCTCGTGTGCCGGAGCCCGAGGTAGTGGCCGGTCTCGTGGGCAAGCAGCTCACCGAGCAGCTGCGAGCTCGCAGGCAAAGTCGAGATCGCGAGCACCACACCGCCCCGACGAGGTGACCCATCGGCGAGCGCCGGGCCCGGAAGCCCGCTCGATTTGCCGCGCTGGCCCTGGCCGGGCGCCACCTCCAGATCGTCCACGAACACGAGGTTGACGACTGGCGTGGTAGGAGCCTCTGGTTGCAGCAGCGTCAGCAGCTCGGCGAACTCGCCATCGTCGTGCACTGAGCTGAGCTTCGCGACCTGCGCGCCCGTCAGATCGCGGTAGTCGATGGACGACAGGTCGATGCCGATGCCCTTGTAGATGTCTCGCATCTTCGAGAGCGCGGCTTGCAGCGTCGGTTCGCTCTGGGCCGACGCTGCGTCGAGCATCGCGCCTTGGACGAACCAGAGTACGAGCCCCAGCCCGCCCGAAGTGAGGGGGCTCGGCGCGCGCTTCCACACCAGCTCGAGCGCCAGGGCGTCGTCGCTTCCCGCAGGCGCCGCCGCAATCCCGAGCACCACTTGGTAGTGGCCGGTCGCGAACGGCGTCTCGGGCGAGCTCGGAAACATCACGCTGTAGGGCAGCGCGTCGTTGACGCTGCTCGCGACGCCCGGATCGAAGGGCTGCGGCGAGGCGCCCGAAACGTCGAACACCGACGCCCCATCAGGCGCGAGCACGTGCAACAAGTCGATGCGACGCGGCGTGGCCTTGGGGTCGGCGGTGAGCACGAAGGAGACTGCGTCTTCGGGCAAATCGAACGCGAGCGTCACGCTTCCGTCGAGATTTGGGCTGACCGGATCGTAGACCAGAAAATCGTCGCCCCTGCGGTTGGGCAGAAGCGGGCGGCCCGCATCGCTGCCGGCATCGTGCACCGCGTCGGCGTCGTGATCAGCCGCCGCATCGGCAACCGCTGCGTCGTCCTCCGCACGGGAACGACCCGCGTCGAAGCGCCCGGCGTCCGCCTTCGATTGCGGCCGTCGGCTCGGCAACGAATGACGGCTGCCGCAGCTCGCGAGCAGCGCGCAGAGCAAGAGCCACCGCGCGCGCCGACGGAGTGAGCTCGGGAGCGGACCTGCCATCGCCCACAACTCTGACGGACCGGCCGGTCCCAGACAAGCGCCAGCCTGCTATCGGGTCTTGTGCACGCTCGAGCCTGCCGGGGGCTTCTCGACCGCAGGCGCAACACTTTGTGGCAGAGGCGGAGCGGGCGTCAGCACCAGCTCGACCTGCTTGTGCTCGCCGGGCTCGACGCGCAACGCGATCTTGCTCTCCTGAAACAGCGGGTGCCAAGCGCTCAGGCTGACCTGTTCGCCGGCGGGGAAGTCGTCGAAGCGGAACTTGCCCTGAGCGTCGGTGATTGCGTAGATCGGGTGCAGCAGCACGATCACGTCGGTACGCCCGCAGGGCGCCGTGAAGCCGCACAGCAGCGGGCTCACGCCCGGCTTGTTGAGCGGCACGTCGTAGGTCTGGCCCGGGATGAGCGAGCGCACGCCCGGCCCCGATTCGTAGCTCGGCATGAACGGAAAGCTCACCTTGCTGCTCACACGCAGCGAATCACCCTTCATCGCGACCACGAGCGACGGATTGAGGCGGCAGTCGTCGATCACCACCTCGTGCACGACCGGAAGGCGTTGTGGCTGGTGCGAGAACCCGCTCGGAGCAAGCATCACGCCCGCGAGCGCGCCGTCGGCCGTGAGCCTCACCGGCTGGCGATCGGTCTTCTTGGGCGGCGTGCAGGTCGCTGGCGGGGCCTCGGGAGCGAGCTTCTGGAACAGCTTCTTCTCCATCTGCTCGGGCGCGTAGGACGGCAGCTCGGCGCCGGGTGCGAGCCTGATCACCCCCTCGACCACGGCCTTCGCCGGCTGCGTGCTCTCCGTGCTCGCGCCCCGGCTGTTCCCGCGCTCGGCAGATGGCTTGTGCTTGGCGCAGCCGAAGGCGCCGCCCAGCAGGAGCAGCACTGCCAGCCACAGCGCTCGCATGCTCAGGCGAAACCCTTGGCCGCAGCCAAGACGAGCCGAATGTAGCTGCTCGGCGCCATGCCCATCTGCAGAACCAGGTAGCCGGAGAGCACCAGCGCCAAGATCACGTAGCCCGAGCGCATCGGCACGGCGATCGGCGATCCCGGCTCGGGCGCCTTCATGAACATGTAGACGATGATGCGCAGATAGTAGTAAGCGCCGACGACGCTTCCGAGCACCGCGATCACGACCGGGATGACGAGCGAGTCGCCTGCGCTGAGCGCCGCGTTGAACACGTACCACTTGCCGAAGAAGCCGGCCGTGGGCGGAAAGCCCATCAGCGACAGCGCGCCGATCACGAACGGCAGCGCAGCCAACGGATGGCGCCGGCCCACGCCGGCGAGGTCCTCGTAGCTCACAGCCTCTTTGCCGTGTGAGCCGATCGCGATCAGCGACCCGAACGCGAGCACGTTCGAGACGGTGTACGCGGCGAGATAGAAGAGCACGGCCGAGATCGCCTGCTGGCGTGCGCTCGCGGAGGACAGCGCGGCGACGCCGAGAAGCACGTAGCCCGCGTGCGCGATCGACGAGTACGCGAGCATGCGCTTGACGCTGTTCTGGTAGGCCGCCGCGAGGTTGCCGTAGACGACGGTGACGACCGACAGCGCAGCGAGCATCGTGGGCCAGCCGGTGTGCGCATTGGCGGCCAGCGGATCGGAGAACCCAGCCAGCAGGACGCGCAGCAGCACCGCGAAGGCCGCAGCCTTGACCACGATCGACATGAAGGTCGTGGCCGGCGTGACCGCGCCCTCGTAAGCGTCGGGGGTCCACATGTGGAACGGCACCGCGCTCACCTTGAACAGCAGTCCCACGAGCAGCATCAGCAGGCCGAGCAGCACGAGCGGCAAGCTCTCGGGCTTGGCCTCGGCCACCGCCTTGCCGATGCCGGCGAGGTCGGTGTGACCGGTGGCGCCGTACAGCAGCGCAGCGCCGAAGAGCAGGATCGCCGCCGCGAACGAGCCGAGCAGGAAGTACTTGAGCGCACCCTCGGCTGCGCGCGGGCTGCCTCGCCGGAACGCAGCCAGGCAATACACGCCGAGCGACATCGTCTCGAGCCCGATGAAGATCGAGAGCAGGTCGGTCGCAGCCGCGAGCACCATCGCGCCGAACGCGGACAAGAGCAGAATCGCGTAGAACTCGCCGCGCTCGAGGTCGTGCTCGCGCAGATAGCCGCCGGCGAGCAACGCGCACAGCGCGGCGCCCACGCAGATGGTCAGGTCGAAGAGCTGCGCCAGGCCATCGATGGCCAGATACGCCGCCACCTGGGGCGGTGCGTGGAGCGGATGGCTCGTCACGCACAAGCCGAGCGCCAGCGCGCCTGCGCTCGACAGCACCACGGCCGAAAGCGTCGCGAGCTCCGCCTTCTCGCGGCTGAACACGTCTACGAGCATCGCGGCAAACCCGCCCACGCCGACGATCAAGAGCGGCGCGATTGCGATCCAATCGCTCATCGCCGCCCTCCGTAGATCGCGGCCAGCGCTGCCTTGCCCGCGGCGTCGTCGTCGCGGGCCGCCGTCTTCTCTGGCTCGAGAATGCCGCGCCGGTCCGGATTGGCGTCGCTCGCCTTGAGCTTGCCGGTGTAGTCGCGCGCCATGTGGTCGACGGACGCTTGCATGCGCGACAGGAACGGGCTCGGATACAAGCCGATCCAGAAGATCAGCAGCACGAGTGGCGCGAGCGCGATGCCCTCGCGGCGCGTGAGGTCGGGCAAGTCCTCGTTCTCGGCCTTGTCGAGCGGGCCCCAGCACAGCTAGAGCACGGCGTGCAGCATGTAGACCGCGGCCAGGATCACGCCGATCGATGCCAGCAGCGCGAACGGCACGCCATTCTGCCCGAGGTGCTCCGAGAGAAACGCGC
>JBIOJD010000353.1:0-4342 GCA_044450485.1 Polyangiales bacterium
AGATGCCGACGTGGTCGTGTTCTCGTCCGCGGTGAGCCGCGGCAACCCGGAGCTGGTCGAGGCGCGCGAGCGCGGCATCCCCGTGATCCCGCGCGCGGAAATGCTCGCCGAGCTGATGCGCCTACAGGACGGGATTGCGATCGCGGGCTCGCACGGCAAGACCACCACCACCTCCTTGATTGCCACAGTGCTGCGCGCAGCCAAGCTCGATCCCTCGGTCATCATCGGCGGCAAGCTGAACGTGCTCGGCACTGGCGCCACGCTCGGCACCGGCCGGCTGCTCGTGGCCGAAGCCGACGAGTCGGACGGGTCGTTTCTGCACCTCACGCCCGTGATCAGCGTGGTGACCAACATCGACGCCGAGCACCTCGACCATTACCAAACTCACGAAGCGGTCAAGGAAGCGTTCGTGCAGTTCGCCAACCGCGTGCCGTTCTACGGCTTGATCGTCGCGTGCCTCGATCATCCGCACGTGCAGGACATCCTGCCGCGGATCGAGAAGCGCGTGGCCACCTACGGGCTCGCTGCGCAGGCGGATTACTGCGCACGTGATCTCGCGGTCGAGGGCCTGTCGAGCAGCTTCGAGCTCGTGCGTCGCGGCGAGCCGCTCGGGCGCTTTCGGGTGCGCATGCCGGGCGTTCACAACGTGCTCAACGCGCTGGCCACGATCGCTGTGGCCGACGAGGTCGGCATCGACCATGCCGTGGTGCGCGAGGGGCTCGCTACGTTTGCAGGCGTGCAGCGGCGCTTCACCGTGCTCGGTGAGCAACGCGGCGTGACCGTGGTCGACGACTACGGTCACCACCCGGCTGAGATCGAGATGACGCTCGAAGCGGCGCGCGGCGCGTACGGCCGCCGCATCGTGGTCGCGTTCCAGCCGCACCGCTACACCCGCACCCATCACCTGTTCGACGAGCTGACCCGCGCCTTCAACCGGGCCGACGTCCTGCTGGTCACCGACGTGTACCCGGCTGGCGAGCAGCCGATCGCGGGCGCTGACTCGGACAGCCTGGTCCACGCCATCCGTGCGCACGGCCACCGCGACGTGACCTACGTGCCGGACCGGGCCGCGCTGGCCGGCGCCTTGCTCAAAAGATCACGTCCGGGCGACATCATCATTACTCTTGGCGCTGGAAGCATCACCCGCACGGGTCCCGAGCTGATCTCGGCCCTGTCGCGGGGCGCGCCGCACGATGGGTCGCAAGGCTGAGACCAAGAGCCGAGCCTCGGAGCAAGGTGCGGGCGGCGGAGCGGGCCAAAGGCCCAATCGACGGCTCGCCCGCCCGAAGGCAGAGGTGCGCCGCAAGGTTGCCTTCCGTACGCGGCTGCTGATTTGGCAGGCGCGCGCGCGGGTGCGTTTCGAGCGCGTGCGTACGCCTCTGACCTTCGTGCTGCGGGTCGTGTTGCTCGCGAGCGTAACATCAGGCGCGGTGGCCGGCGGCAGGCTGCTCGAGCGCTACGTGCGCAGGGCCCCGGCCTTCGCCACGCGCGAGGTCCGGGTGAGCGGCTTGTCGCGTCTCAGCCACGACGAGGTGCTCGCTTCGGCCGGGCTCGTCCTCGGCAAGAACGTGTTCGAGGTCAGCCCGGAGCAGGCGCGCGCGCGGCTGCAGCGCAACCCCTGGGTGGCGGAGGCTCACGTCACGCGCAAGCTGCCCGGCACCTACGTGATCGACGTGGTCGAGCAACAGCCGGCTGCGGTTCTGCAGCTCGAAGCGTTGTATCTGGTGAGCGAGGAGGGCTCGGTGCTCAAACAGGTCGAGCCTTCGGACAAGGTCGATCTGCCGGTCATCACCGGCGTGGACCCGGCTGAGTTCCGCCGCGACCTCGGTTTTCGATCTTCGCTGCTCGTCAACGTCGTCGCGCTGCTGCACGACTACCGCGACGTGGGCCTGTGGCGTCGCGAGCCGGTCTCCGAAATTCACCTCGAGGCCGGCCACGGACTTTCGCTCTACGTCGGCGAGCAGCCGATGCTGGTGCGGCTCGGCGAGCGGCCCTACCGCAAGAAACTCCGCCGTTTGCGCCAAATTCTCGATGAATTGCGCGGGGACGCCTCGCGCCCGGCCTACGTCTACCTCGACAACACGAGGCGCGCGGACCGGGTCTCCGTCCGGCTGCGGTAGGCGGGGAACCCACAAGAATTTGCAAGTATTTTGGCGGGGCTCGCGGACCTCTGTATCTCTTCTAGGCAGCGCACGCCTCCGAGGAGAGCACAGGGCCCATGGCTGACAACGAGCTGATCGCAGGTCTGGATCTCGGGACGACGAAAGTCTGCGCCATCGTCGGCGAGCGAGTCGACGACGGCATCGACATCATCGGGATCGGGACCTCCCCGAGCAAGGGCATGAAGAAGGGCGTGGTGGTCAACATCGACTCCACCGTGCAGGCGATTCGCGCCGCGATCGCGCAGGCCGAGGCCATGGCCGCGTGCAAGATTGGCACGGTCTACGCTGGCATCGCCGGCAGCCACGTGCGCGGGCTGAACAAAGAAGGCGTGGCTGCGATCACCGACCGTGAGGTCACGGACAGCGACGTGCAGCGCGTGCTCGAGCAGAGCAAGGCGATTCCGCTGCCGAGCGACCGCAAGGTGATTCACGTGCTGCCGCAGGAGTACATCGTCGACGATCAGGATGGGATCGTGAAGCCGGTGGGCATGAACGGCGTGCGGCTCGAGGCGCGCGTTCACTTGGTGACGGCCGCCACGACCAGCATCCAGAACATCGTGAAGTGCGCCGAGCGCTGCAACCTCAACGTGGCCGAAGTGGTGCTCCAGCCGCTCGCCAGCGCCGAGGCCGTGCTCTCGGACGACGAGAAGGAAATCGGCGTGGCGCTGATCGACATCGGCGGCGGCACGACCGACATCATCGTGTACGCGGGCGGCGCGGCGGTGCACACCAGCGTGATTCCGATCGGCGGGATGAACATCACCAGCGACATCGCCGCCGGGCTGCGCACGCCGACGGGTGAGGCCGAGCGCATCAAGATCAAGTACGGCTGCGCGGCCCCGAAGATGATCGACCCCGAAGACACGATCGAGGTGCCCTCGGTCGGCGGGCGGGCCCCGCGCACGTTGCCGCGCGAGGTGCTCGCGAACATCATCGAGCCGCGCGTCGAAGAGATGTTCAGCGCGGTGCAGCACGTGCTCAGCGAGAGCGGCTATCTCGAGATGCTCCACGCAGGCGCGGTGCTCACGGGCGGCTCCACGCTGCTCGACGGCATGGCCGAGCTTGCAGAAGAGATCATGGGCATGCCGGTGCGGCGCGCGATGCCGAGCGGCGTGGGCGGTCTGTCGGACATGGTGAAGAGCCCGGCCTATTCGACGGCCGTGGGCTTGGTGAAGTACGGGGCGGAGAGGTTGCGGGTCAGTCGGCTCGAGCAGCACGTAGGTCCCGCACGCGAGCAGCGCAAGCTCGGCTCGCGGATCGGAGAATGGTTTCGCGAGGTGTTCTGAGATCAACGGGTGGCGTGTCCACCGCTGACACAAAGCACGGGCTGAGGGGGCGTCCTCGGTCCCGTGCAGAGAAAGAGGCAGGCGATGGCAATCTCGATCGAGTTCGCAGACGACGCAGAGCTTCAGGCCAGGATCAAGGTCGTGGGCGTGGGAGGCGGCGGCGGCAACGCCGTCAACACCATGATTCAGGCCGGCCTCGAGGGCGTCGAGTTCATCGTGGCGAACACCGACACCCAGGCGCTGGCGCAAAGCCTGGCGCCTGAGAAAATCGCGCTTGGCGGCGGCTTGACCCGCGGGCTCGGCGCGGGCGCACAGCCCGAGATCGGACGCAAGGCCGCGCTCGAAGATGCCAAGCGCATCGCCGAGGCGCTGCAGGGCGCGGACATGGTGTTCGTGACTGCGGGCATGGGCGGCGGAACAGGCACCGGCGCGGCGCCGATCATCTCGCAGATCGCTCGCGACCAGGGTGCGCTGACGGTCGCGGTCGTGACCAAGCCGTTCGGCTTCGAGGGCCGGCGGCGGATGCAGAACGCGCTCAACGGCCTCGAAGAGCTGGGCGGCTCGGTCGACACCATCATCACCATCCCCAACGAGAAGCTGCTCGAGCTGTCCGAGGACGACATGGCCATGCTCGACGCGTTCCGCCGCGCGGACGACGTTCTGCTGCAGGCCGTGCGCGGGATCAGCGACCTCATCGTGCACACCGGTACGATCAACGTCGACTTCGCGGACGTGAAGACGATCATGAGCGCAACCGGCCGCGCGCTGATGGGCACGGGCTACGGCCGCGGCGACAACCGCGCGTTAGAGGCCGCAGAGATCGCGGTCAACTCGCCGCTGCTCGACGACATCTCGATCCAGGGCGCGACCGGCATTCTGATCAACTTCACCGCG
>JBIOJD010000354.1:0-4337 GCA_044450485.1 Polyangiales bacterium
GCAAGTCCGGCATCGCTGCCGCCAGTGCCGCCGTGCTGATCCGAGGAACGGTGTCCGCGCGGCTCTCGGTCAACGGGGTCGAGCAGTGCCGGGCACTCGGCTTTCCCATCACGAGCTTCGCCACCAACGCGTTTGGTCCGGAGGCGCTCGTGAGCGAAGACGCGACGGCGATGTCCGACACGGAGTGCCTGCACGAACAAGTGATGGAGGCGTCCGCCGATGTCTGGGCGAAGGTCGCCTACGAGGTGCTCTGCGGTGGCGGAGGGGAAGCTCGCTTTTGCGGCGCGGTTGCGACTCGGGAGTGCTCGATCGGCCAGCTCATGGTCTGGGGCGAGCCGCGTAGCGGGGCCGTGTCGACCCCCGGCCGAGCGTGGGGCTTCGAGTACGTCCTGCCGCCGCAGGACGAAGCCGCGCGCACTGCACTGTATGGCCGCGCGCAGCAGGAAGTGCAGACCCTGATGGCAGAAGCGGCCGAAGTGACGAGCGAGGACGCGGCAGGCACGCGAGCTTGCCCGAACGAGCGCCTGGAGGACAACGTCACGGCACAGGCCCAGGCTGCGAAGATGAATGAGCAGCTCGACCAGATCCTTCGAGGCGCGAGCGCCGGCAGTCCGTAGAAGCCTCCGCCGGCTTCCGTTCGCAACGTCGCCCGCCCTGGACTCACCAAGGTCTGGGGCGAGCCGCGTTCATCCGAGCGCGTCGAGAGCACGCGCGCCTTTATCGTGTGCTACGGAGAGACCCGGCCTCACCATTCCAGAGGGACCTTCACGGATGCCCGTTGTGATTCGCCGCCCAGTCGCCGCCGATGCGGAGCGCTACCTGGCACTCCTCCGGGCGCTCGACGGGGAGACCCCGTTCTTGCTCTGGGAACCGGGAGAAAGGCCGATCAATGCCGATGCCCTGCGAAAGCACTTTTCGACGCTGGGCGAGGAAGGCGAGCTGCTGATTGCAGACGCTGGAGAGAGCATCGTCGGGTTCCTGAGCGCGAAGCGAGGGGGCACGCGGCGTCTGCGCCACCGCGCCGACTTCTCGATGGGCGTGCTGGCCGACTGCCGGAAACACGGCATCGGACGGCGATTGCTGGAAGAGCTCGAGGCGTGGGCACGAGGCCGCGGGGTGACTCGTCTCGAGCTGACCGTCATGGCGCACAACCAGAATGCGCGGCGGCTCTACGAGCGCATGGGCTACGCCACGGAGGGCATGAAGGTCGGGAGCATCCGGGTCGGCGGCGAGCCGATCGACGAAGTCGTGATGGGAAAGCTCGTGGACGCATCGGCATAGCCCGCGAGAATCGAGGCCACACCGGCGGGCACGGCACTCATCATTGCCGCACTTCAATATCCCGGCTGAGAAGAACGTGCACCCCGATCTCGCGTGAAACCGCTGAACGTCCCCGGTGGCGTCAGCGCTTCGTGGGCAGGTGCTTGGTGCCGCGGTCTTCGAAGGTCCGTTCCACCTCGCCCGTGTAGATCTGGCGGGGGCGATGGATCTTGAAGTCCGCCCCCTTGCGCTGCTCGAGCCAGTGCGCGATCCAGCCGGGTAGGCGGCCGAGCGCGAACATCACCGTGAACATCTCGGTGGGGATGCCGATGGCGCGGTAGATGATGCCGCTGTAGAAATCGACGTTCGGGTAGAGCTTGCGCTTGACGAAATACTCGTCGTGCAGCGCGTGCTCTTCGAGCTTCTTGGCCAGATCCAGCAACGGATCGTGGATGCCGAGCGCCTCGAACACGTCGTCGCAGGCTTTCTTCAGCAGCTTCGCGCGGGGGTCGAAGTTCTTGTATACGCGGTGGCCAAAGCCCATCAGGCGGATCTTGGACTCGCCCTTCTTCACCTGATCGAGGAACTGCTCGAAGTTGCCGCCACTCGCCTGGATCGCGTCGAGCATCTCGATCACTTCCTGGTTGGCGCCGCCGTGTCGTGGACCCCAGAGCGCGCAGATCGAGGCGGAGATGCTGGCGAAGAGGTTGGCTTCGCTCGAGCCGACCATGCGCATGGTCGAGGTGCTGCAGTTCTGCTCGTGATCGGCGTGCAGGATCAACAGCATGTTGACCGCGTCTTCGATCACCGGATTGACTTCGTACTCCTCGGCCGGCACGGCGAACATCATGCGCAGGAAGTTCGCAGGCCAGGACAAGTCGTTGCGGGGGTACACGAACGGTTGACCCACCGACTTCTTGTGCGCGAACGCGGCCAGCGTCTTGGCCTTGGCCAGGACGCGCACGATGTTCAGATCGAGGTTCTCGTCGGTGGCGGGATAGAAGCTCGACAATGACGCGGTCATCGCCGCCATGATCGCCATCGGATGCGCGCCGGGCGGATAGCCCTCGTAGAACTTCTTCATGTCCTCGTGCAGCAACGTGTGCCGCGTCATCGAATCGCGGAACTTCGCGAGCTCTTCGACGCTCGGACGCTTGCCGTAGATCAGCAGGTAGCAGACCTCGGTGAAGCGAGCGCGGGCAGCCACCTGCTCGATCGGGTAGCCGCGGTAACGCAGGATGCCCTTCTCGCCGTCGATGAAGGTGATCGCGCTCTCGCACGAGCCGCTGTTCGCGTAGCCCGGGTCGAGCGTGATCAAGCCCGTGCGGCTGCGCAGGTCGGTGATGACGATCGCCTTCTCGCCCTCGCTGCCGACGACGACCGGGAACTCGTACTCCTTGCCTTCGTAGACGAGCTTTGCTGTGGCCATGGTCTCTCTCTCGCTTGCTGGATCTCCTAGCATCGAGCAAGAGATGGCCCGGGGTCCAGGGTGTTTTGCCTGCCTTCGGTGGAAATCAGCGCTGGGCGGCCGGGTGCCGGTGCTCAGGGCTTGCGGCCCGCACGCACGGAGACGGCGGCAGCGTGCGCGGTGAGACCTTCGCGCGTGGCAAAGTCCTGCACGGCCGGCGCGTCCTCGGCGAGCGCGGCCGCGTCGTACTCGATCAGGCTGCTGCTCTTGCGGAAATCGTTGGCGCTGAGGGGGCCGAAGAACTTGGCAGTGCCCCCGGTCGGCAGCACGTGCGAAGGGCCGGCGAAATAGTCGCCGAGCGGCACGGGCGTGTACGGCCCCACGAAGATGGCGCCGGCGTTGCGGATGCGTTTCAGACAGTGCGCGTCGTCGCGGGTCATGATCTGCAGGTGCTCGGCTGCGATCTCGCTTGCGAGGTCACAGGCCGCATCGAGGTCTTTGGTGACCACGATCGCGCCATAGCGTGCGAGTGAGACCCGTGTGGCCTCTGCACGCGACAAGCGCTGGAGCTGGGGCTCGATCTGTGCCGCCACGGCATGCGCGAACGCGGCCGACGGCGTGATCAGCACCGCGGCACCGGGATCGTGCTCGGCTTGCGCGAGCAAATCGGCGGCGACCTGCTCGGGCTTGGCGCTGTCGTCGGCCACCACCACGACCTCGCTCGGCCCCGCGATCGAGTCGATGCCCACGTGACCGAAGAGCTGGCGCTTGGCCTCGGCCACGAACGCGTTGCCCGGGCCGACGATCTTGTTCACGCGCCGAATCGTCTCCGTGCCATAAGCCATGGCGGCGATCGCGACCGCGCCACCGAGCTGCAGCACTTCGTTGATGCCGAGCTCGCCCGCGAGCGCGAGCGCGAGGTCGCTCACGCGGCCGCCGGTCGGTGGCGAGGCCATCACGATCTCGCGCACGCCCGCGACCTGTGCCGGCACCACGGTCATGAGCACAGTAGATGGATAGAGCGCGCGCCCACCCGGCACGTACACGCCGACGCGCTCGATCGGCGTGTAGCGCACACCGAGCTTGCGCCCACCGCGCACGAGCGGCGGCGGATCGCGCTGCAAGATGTGCTCTTGGTAAGCGCGGATGTTGTCGCGCACGCGCCGAACCAGCGCGAGCAGCTCGGGCTCGGCCTGCGCGTGGGCACGCGCGATCTCGGCCTGGGGCACGCGGAGGCTCTGCGGGGTCACGGCCGCGCGATCGAGCTTCTGCGTCAGTTCGGCCGCGGCGCGATCCCCCCCGGCCTTCACCTTGGCGAGGATATCGCTCACGATCGCCGGCACGTCGAGCGCACCCTGCTCCGCGCTCGCGAGCAAACCGCCACTACGCAGGAGCTCGAGCAGCGCCGAGACCTGCACCGCATACGCAGGCGCCCCATGCTCGATGATTCGCAACCCCGTCATCGGTCGACGAGCGTAGCAGACACGCAGCCACAGTGCCGTAGCCTCTGGCGCGGCGAAGCACCGTGCCCGTGAGCGAAGCGAACCTCGCGGTGGGGTGGGGCCCCGATGACTTCACTTCATCGGGGCGGGGCGGCGCGTGCCTCCCCCTTAAGCCAAACCTTCCCCGCGGGCGCCGACCAAGTGGCCCAAGAGAGCCCCCAGAATGC
>JBIOJD010000355.1:0-4334 GCA_044450485.1 Polyangiales bacterium
AAACGCCGGCGCTTGCGAGGTAGACCCCCGTTCCCGGACCGGCCCCGTTTTCCTGCTACCCTTCGTCGCCCGATGCAGATCGACGCCCACCGACTCACTCACCTGCGGCAGCTCGAGGCCGAGAGCATCCACGTCATCCGCGAGGTGGCGGCCGAGTTCGAGAAGCCGGTCATGCTGTACTCGATCGGCAAGGATTCATCGGTGCTGATGCGGCTCGCGCTGCGGGCGTTCCACCCGGCGAAGCTCCCCTTTCCGTTGATGCACATCGACACCACCTGGAAGTTCCGCGACATGATCGCGTTTCGCGATCGCTTCTGTAAGGAGAACGGGCTCGACCTGATCGTGCACACGAATCAGGCGGGGGTCGAGCAAGGCATCAACCCGTTCGATCACGGCAGCAAGAAGTACACCGACGTGATGAAGACTCAGGCGCTGGTCGAAGCGCTGACCAAGCACGGCTTCGACGCGGCGTTCGGTGGGGCGCGGCGCGACGAGGAGAAATCGCGCGCCAAGGAGCGTGTGTACTCGTTCCGCGACCGCTTCCAGCAGTGGGATCCCAAGAACCAGCGGCCCGAGCTGTGGAACCTCTACAATAGCAAGCACAACCCGGGTGAGAGCATTCGGGTGTTCCCGCTCTCGAACTGGACCGAGCTCGACGTGTGGCAGTACGTGTACCTCGAGAAGATCCCGATCGTGCCGCTGTACCTCGCGAAGCCGCGGCCCGTGGTCGAGCGTGGCGGCACGCTGATCATGGTCGACGACGACCGCATGCGCCTCGAGCCCGGCGAGAAGCCACAGATGCGCAGCGTGCGCTTTCGCACGCTCGGCTGCTACCCGCTGAGCGGCGCGATCGAGTCTGCCGCCGACACCCTGCCCAAGGTGATTCAAGAGATGCTGCTCACGCGCTACTCGGAGCGCCAGGGCCGCTTGATCGACTTCGACGAAGAAGGGTCGATGGAGCAGAAGAAGCGCGAGGGGTACTTCTGATGGACGCCGATCAGGAGCTGATCGCGCGCGACATCGAGGCCTATCTCGCGGCTCACGAGCGCAAGGATCTGCTGCGCTTCACCACCGTCGGCTCGGTCGACGACGGCAAGTCGACGCTGATCGGCCGCTTGCTCTACGACTCGAACAATCTCTACGAAGATCACCTGCAGGCGATCAAGAAGGCCTCCAAGATGGAGGGCGCAGAGATCGACCTATCGCTCGCCACCGACGGCCTCAAGGCCGAGCGCGAGCAGGGAATCACGATCGACGTCGCCTACCGCTACTTCACCACCCAGAAGCGCAAGTTCATCATCGCGGACACACCTGGGCACGTGCAGTACACGCGCAACATGGTCACCGGCGCATCCACCGCCGACGTGGCGATCATTCTCGTGGACGCGCGGCTCGGTGTGCTCGAGCAATCGCGACGCCACGCGTACATCGCGTCGCTGCTCGGCATCAAGCACCTGTGCGTGGCCGTGAACAAGATGGATTTGAAGGACTACGACCGCGCGGTCTTCGAAGCCATCAGCCTCGACTTCGCGCAGTTCGCCAAGGGCCTGCACTTCAAGGACATCACTTACATACCGATCAGCGCGCTGCGCGGCGACAACGTCGTCACCCGCAGCCCGAGCACGTCCTGGTACGACGGCCCGACCGTGCTCTCGTACCTCGAGACGGTCGAGATCGCACAGGACCGCAACCTCGAGGATTTTCGGTTTCCAGTCCAATACGTGTTGCGACCGAACCTCGACTACCGCGGCTTCGCCGGGCAGCTCGCGAGCGGCGTGGTCCGCAAGGGCGATCGCGTGTTGATCCTGCCCTCGGGCAAGACCTCGACCGTGAAGGCCATCGACACCTACGAAGGCGAGCTGCAAGAGGCGTTCGCGCCGATGAGCGTCACGCTGCGTCTCAGTGACGAGGTCGACGTGAGCCGCGGCGATACGCTGGCGCACGAGCGCAACCGGCCGCGCGTCTCGCGGCAGTTCGAGGCCGACCTCGTCTGGCTGCACGAGCGCCCGCTCGACACCGAGAAGAGCTACGTGCTGAAGCACACGTCGCAAATGGTGCGCGCGCAGGTCGAACGGATCGACTTCAAGATCGACCTGCTGACGCTGAAGCAGGTGCCGACGACCGAGGTCGCCCTCAACGACATCGCCCGCGTGCAGCTCGTGTGCCGGCGCGCGCTGTACTTCGACGGCTACGACCGCAATCGCCAGATGGGCGCGTTCATCCTGATCGACTCGCTCAGCAACGCCACCGTCGGCGCCGGCATGATCCGCATCACGGGCGGCGAGCAGAACCTCGAGCAGGCGCTCAAGGAGGTCCGTGCGGCGTCGGGCTTCTCGCCCAAGACCGAGGTCAGTCCGCGCGAGCGAAGGGAGCGCTTTGGCCAAACCGGCGCGACGGTCTGGCTCACGGGTCAGCCGGGCTCCGGCCGCTGGACGCTCGCCTACGCGCTCGAGCGACGCTTGTTCGATCTCGGCCGCACGGCGCACGTGATCGTGCCCACGGGCGAGAGCTTGCCGTCGATGATCTCGATCGCACGTGCTTGTAGCGATGCGGGCCTCATCACGATTTGCGCCTTCGAGACCAAGACGCGCGCGGAGCGCGAGCAGGTGCGAGCGCGGGTTGGCGCACAGCGCTTCGTCGAGGTGTTCGTCGATACGAGCCTCGAGGTCTCCCGCGAGCGCCGTCCGGACAGCGATTTCTCCGGCTTCGAGACGCCCGAGGCCCCTTCGCTCACGGTGCACCTCGACCGCATGCGCCTGCACGACGCGGTCGAGGCCGTGATCGACGCGCTCGAGCGCGCAGGTCAGTTCGCCAGTAAGTAGTGACCGGGGACCGCCCGCTCCGCTATCATGGGTGGCGTGCCCCATCGCACTCACGGCAGCGGCGAATTCAGGCCCGAGCAGCTCGCGAGCTGCGGAGCGGACTGCGTGCTCGAAGCCGGAGTGCTGATCTTCCATCCCGAGAACGTGCACCTCGGGCGCAACGTCTACGTGGGCCATCGCACGATCCTCAAGGGCTACTACAAGAACGAGATGCGCATCGGCGACGAGACCTGGATCGGACAGATGTGCTTCTTTCACAGCGCGGCCGGCATCGAGATCGGCGCGCACGTCGGCATCGGCCCGGGCGTCACGATCCTGACCTCGACGCACCAAGAGCACGGCCGCGCGATCGCGCCGCTGCACACGCCGGTGGAGATGGCCGAGGTTTGCATCGAAGACGAGGTCAACGTGGGCGTGGGCTCGATCATCATGCCTGGCGTGCGCATCGGCCGCGGTGCGATCGTGGGCGCAGGCTCGGTCGTGACCAACGACGTCGCGCCCTATGCCGTGGTTGCCGGCGCTCCCGCGCGCTTCCTGCGCGAGCGCCCGGAATGAAGCGGCCAGTGCGCCATCAGCGAGCGGCAGGCTCGGCTGCCGGTGCCACGCCCGCGTCGGATGGTGCAGGCGCGCCTGTCTGCTCGGACGCAGCGCCGTCTTCAGCACCCTGACCCGCGGCTGCTTCGGCCTCGCGCTCGGCAACCACCTGCGCGTGCAGTGCGGAAGCCGCCTTTTGTTGCTGCTCGATGGCGGCGAGCTGCCGCTGGCACAGCTCGAGCCAGGGCCCGTAGATCGGCTCCCGCTCCGCGGCCGCCGACACCGCGCACGCGCGCAGCGCGCGGGTCGCGTTCTCCACGAACGTCGCTGATGTTTCGTTGACCTGGTCCTGATAGATGCGCAGCAGCTTCTCGTCCACGCGCACCGCGGGCGGCGCCGGCACCTGCAGCAATTGGTCGTGAACGCGCACGTAGATCAGGCCGGCCAGTGCCGCGGCGACCACACGCTCGTTCGGAGGCCCCTGAGTCACTTCGCTCAGCGGGCGGAGCGCGCTCTCGACCTCGTGACCCCGTGCGTCGAGCCAAGGCATGAGCGTCGACGTGAGCCACGCGTCATAGGTGGCCTGATCGTCGTCGGCCGGGCTAACCGGTCCCGGTGTCCGCAGCAGGGGCTCCGCCGCAGCGTACCCTTTCTGGAATGCGGGAGAGGTTTCGGCCAGCGCCCGCGGCAGCAGCGGCAAATCGTCGCCCGACCGCGGCGCCCGCCCTGTGACGACCGTTCCGTCATCCACGACGAGCTCGCGGCTCGGCGTGGCCGTATGCGGTGGCGCCGCGGCGCAGCCCAAGAGCCGCAGCGCGAGCGACGGGCCCGACAGCCCGCGCGCCCGCCCGAGCGCGCGCTTGGCGCTCGCGAACACACCGGGCTCGGTTGCGAACACGTTCTCGGCGCCGATCACGGCTTCGAGGCCGAAGCCGCGCATCCCGTGCCGCAGCTCGGGCCGCACGCCGCAGAGCAGGA
>JBIOJD010000356.1:0-4330 GCA_044450485.1 Polyangiales bacterium
ACGCAAGATCGCTCCCGAGGCCCGTCACACTCACCGCCGCGGCTCTCTATTCAGCATACCCCGACCAGGAGACGAGCCATGACCTGCATGCCCATCGCATTCGAAATCACCGACACCGGCCTCGTGCGTGAGCTGGACGCAGTGGAGACCGCGCGCGCCCTCGCGAACATTCGTCGCTGGCGCCGGGAGACTGCGCAGCCCTCCCGATGGTCGAGCCTCATGCGCTTGGTGCCCGACCGCCTGATCTTGGGCAGCGCCCTCGGTGCCCTCTTCAGCGTGACGGTGGCGCTGTGCCAGATTGCCGGCGCGATCTGAGCCCCGGTTCGTGGCCCGGACCGGCGGTGCCGCCCGCATGCTCCGCCGGTTTGGCATAGAGTTGCACTCATATCTTACTTTTGTTAGATTCAAGTATGACCAAACGGAAGGAGCGGGTCACCGTGACCGTCGACGCCGAGCTCGTTACGGCTGGAGCCCGGGCGGTCAAGCTTGGTCGCGCAGAGTCGCTGAGCGGCTGGATCAATGAGGCTCTGGTCGAGCGCGAAGCCAAGGAGAGGCGTCTCGAGGCCATGAGAGAAGCCGTCGCGGCCTATGAAGCCGAGTTCGGCAAGATCTCGGCGGCCGAGATGGCGGCCCAACGCAGGGCGGACGACAGCGCGGCCGTGCTGGTCCGGGGAGCTCGACGGCAACGGTCGCATCCGAGCGCTCGGCGATTGCGAAACGGATGAAGTGGGTGCTGGACAGCGGGGCGCTGACCGCGCTCGAGCGCAACGACCGCGCGATGTGGCGTCGCTTCAAGGCCGCCGCCCTCGCAGGCGAAGTGGCGGTCTCGCACGGCGGAGTCGTGGGTCAGGCATGGCGCGGTCGCGGGCCGCGGCAGGCTCTGCTCGCCAAGGCGCTCATCGCCATCGACATCCGTCCTCTCGATGGCGCGCTCGGACGCGCCGCCGGGGAGCTCCTGGCGGCCACCCATCGACCGGACGTCATCGACGCAGCGCTGGTGCTGCTGGCCGACGACGGGGATCGCATCGTCACGTCGGACGCGGACGATCTCGAGCCGCTGGCAGAAGCTACCGGCCGCCACGTGGACATAGTCCGCACCTGAGCGGCGGCGCCCCTATTTGATCTCGCAGCCGGGAAGAAGCGCCGCGACCAGGCGTTCGGGATCGACCGTGCCGCCTGCGCGGAAGAACGTATCGGCCTCGGTCACGAGCGCTTTGCCTTCGTCGCCGCCGAGCAAGACGCCGAGGCGGCGGCGCACGGCGTAGGTGCGGAGGGGGTCAAACCCCGGAGGCCGCGGTCCCGCGTCGAGCTCGCGCAGCAGCCGAACAGCGCGCTCGTGATCGCGGCGCGCGCAGGCGGCTGCGGCACGCACGAGCAGCAGCCAGCGTTGCCTCGGTCGGATGTCGCGCGTGATCGAGGATGCCCGGTCTGCTTCTCGCAGCAGCCACTTGTGCTCGGCCTGATCCGTGGTCTCGGCAGCAAGGGTGGCTGCGGCGAGGCCACGATGCCGGCGCACCTCAACAGTTTGATGGGAAGAACGACTCAAGAATGAGGCGGCGAACCGTTCATCGTGCGCGAGGCAGTGCGCCCATGCCGCGCGGGCATCGCCTCGGTCATAGCAAAGCAATAGCCGGGCGCTGTGCAGCGACGAATCATAACCAGTGTATGGGTTCTCGAGTAGCAACCATGCCTGCACTGCTCGCCCGACCTCTCGCTCGGCCTTGGCCCGCTCCCCCATTGCAAGCCAGGCTAGGTCCAGGCCACCGGCGCAACCGTAAAAGAAGAGGTTCCTCTGCTGCCAATCCTCGACCCGTGCTGACAGTTCGCGGGTCTGATCGGTGAAGCGTCCGAGCGCGCGGAGTGCGCTAGAGCGCAGGAGCTGAGCGTTCACGCGATCGGTGAACGTAAAGCTGCGAAGGTCCGCGTGCGTCAACGCAAAGTACTGCTCGGAGTGTTCGAGCACGACTTCGAAGTTACCGTTCGAACGTCCAATCATTTCGTAGTACGCGACAAAAAAGTGCTGGAGTGCCTGGAGAACCGGATTGGCCAGCGTCTCGATCAAGGTTTGGGCGCGTTGCAATAGCTCGGGCACCTTTGCAGCGTCACCCACCCCGAACGTCCGAGTGAAGGCCTCGGCCAGCAAACCAATAGCGCTGAGCGCAGCAGAGCCAGCATCGAGTGCCCGGCGCAGCAACTGCAAGTTGAGTGCGCCACCGCTGACAAAGTCCCACGCTATCGACGAGAATAGAACTTGAAGGAGCTGCAGGAGCTCGGCTTCATGCTCGGGATCGGGTTCGCATGACGCAGGCTCGAGGCCGCGAAGCCGCAGCCGCGCACGCTCGAGCGCCAGCGTTGCCGCGGCGCGTGCGGGGGACGCGGGCATCCGAAGGCCCAAAGGCTGCAGAACCTCGGTGAGCAGCTCGCGGCCGCGCGCGACGCGACCGCAGCCGCCGTACTCCTGTGCCGCTTTGAGCTTGAGCCTCTGGACTTCGGTTGCGCTCGCGCCTTTGCAGGCGCGTAGGTAGGCCTCCGCTGCCTCGGGACTGCTGCCTGCACGCGCGAGCGCATTGCCGAGTGTGATCTGCAATCGACGCGCCCGATCGTCCTCGAACGCACCAAGGCGCAGCGCTTTGTCATATAGCCGCGCTGCCTGGTCGAAGGCGAACGCGCGCTTGGCGCGTTCGGCCGCTGCGATCGCATGCTCGGCGGCGAGCTGGGCTTCGCCGGCGTGCTCGAAGTGCTCGGCAAGATGCTCCGGATCAGGATCGCTCGTCTGCACGAGCGCTTGCGCGAGCGCCGCGTGGCACGCCTGAGTGAGCTCTGCGCCGAGCCCGGCAGCCACGGCCTCGCGCACACGATCGTGATAGCACTCGACCGAGCCGCGCTGCACGCCGCTGCGCGCGAGCTGCGCCGAGCGCAGCCCATCGAACGCTGCCCGCCCGAGCTCGGGGATGTCGGCGGCGGCGGCCGCAAGCTCGAGCGGGAGCGGGCGTGCTGCAACGGCCAGCACCTCGAGCAACGCGCGCTGTACCTGCGGCAGCTTGGCGACGCGGGTGCTCAAGATCTCGGCCAGCGATCGGCCGTGAGTCGCGCCGCCCGTACGCGCCAGCTCGCCCAGCAGGAACGGGTTACCGCCTGCCTCGCGCACCAGCGCTTGCGCTGCGTCGCCCTGGTTGCGCACGAGTGACGCCGCCGCGTCGAACGGCAGCGGTCCGACGCCCAGCCGGCGCACATCGATCCGGGCGTCGACCTCGAGCGTCTCGTAGAGCGGGGTGAGCACGGGGTTCTCGCGCATGCCCTCGCTGCGATGGCTTCCAACCAGCAGCATTCGCGGCGCGTCGGTCTGGCGTACGAGGTGGAGCAGCAACTGCGTCGAGTCGAGATCGCTCCATTGCAAGTCGTCGATTGCGATCACCAGCGGCTGTCGATCGCGGATGCGGCCCAGCATCTCGCCGAGCGCGAGAAACCCACGACGCTGCAGCTCGATGGGGTCGCTGATCGCGCGCTCGGGCGCATGCGCGATGGCGTCGATGCGGCCGAGCACGGGAAACAAGCTGCGCAGCGCATGCGCCTCGCGCGGCAAAAGATCTCGCGCGGCCTCGCCGAGCTTGCGCAGATACCGGCTCAGCTCATCGATAAGCGCGTCGAACCCCTTGAACGGCACGCTCTCGCGCTCGTAGCAGCGGCCTGTGAGCACGACCGCGCGGCCCTCGTCGCGCAGCTCGGACACAAAGCGCTCCAAGAGCGCGCTCTTGCCGATGCCTGACTCGCCCGACAGAAGCACGATCACCGGCTTGTCGCCGTCGCAAGAAGCACGGTACGCGTCGCGTAGCGCCGACAGCTCTGCGTCCCGTCCGACCAGCCCCATCACCGCATGCGGTGCGCGGCTCGAGCGCGAGGCCGCGACCTCAGTCGACCCGCGTTTCACGCCAAGTCGCTCGGACAGCGCACCGCTGCCAGGACGTGAGGCGGGATCGAGCGCCAGAAGCGCGGCGCAGAGCGCGCTGAGGTCCTCGGGGGCGTTCGGGTTGTGCTCGGCGGCTGAAGGCGCCTGCAGCATTTGCTTTTGCGCCAGCATCTCACCGGCGCGGCCTTCGAACGGGAGCCTGCCGGTGAGCGCCTCGAACAGCATCACACCAATCGCATAGAAGTCGCTGGCCGCGGTCGCAGCCTTGCCCGCCGCTTGCTCGGGCGCCATGTACGCAGGCGTCCCGCTCACGCTGTCGTCGGCCACAGTCTGCCCCACGCCACCCTGCTCGGGATCGACCGCGAGCCCAAAGTCGAGCACGACCACCCGAGCTTTTGTGTCCGCGCCCGACTGCGTCGGCGC
>JBIOJD010000357.1:0-4327 GCA_044450485.1 Polyangiales bacterium
CTTGTGCACGGACAGGCCGTGGGTGTTTCGCGCATAGAGCACGCGCGAGTCGTTGAGCTCCGTTCCCTCGACCTCGGCGCCCCGCTCGCGCAGCCGCGACAACAACAGCCCGCCGCCGCAGCCGACGTCGAGCACGCGGCGTCCGGTCGTGCCCACATGGCGTGTCACGAGATCGAGGTGGCGCTCGACCCGCGCCTCGTTCGACGAAAGATCGTCTGCGATGAAGCGGCGGAGCACCTCGGTCAGCGCGGTCGGATCGACCTCGGGAGAGATCGCTTCGTCGTCGAGGTAGTCGGTGAACAGGTGCCCGGCGGGTGACTGCAGCACGACCGCGTTGCGCAGCACGTACTTGACCCACCCCTTGCGCCGCGGATCGAGCTTGGCCCGATCGATCTCGAGGGTGTCGTCGCTCATCGCCCGGCGCATGATACTGCGCGGGCATGACTGCAGCGGCAAGCGTCGCCACCTGTCACTGCGCGGGCCTCGCCCGACCCCGAGCCCCTCTTCGACGACGCCGCCTGACCGAAGCGTTCTCGAAGTCGTCCGCGGGCGGGTCCGTCCGGGCCGGCCAAAAAGCTCACAGTTCAGCCCCACTCGCCTCTCAGCGACGGGTCCGAGATCACCTTCATGCGCCCTGCCGCTCCGGGAATTACAGCGCCCCGCAGGAGATCGCCGGACATGCACTACCGTCGGTCCAAGCTGCCACTCGCGGGGAATCGCCCCTTCGCGCTGACTCATGCTGACCATCCCCCGTACAGGAACTCCAAGAACGACCTTGCGAGCTTTCAACCATAGCGGTCGGCGGCTGGCTGGGCGCTGCGCGCACCCGCGTGGCTACCCAGAGCTGCTCCACGCCACCTCGCCTACGGAACGCTGCACCGGCCCTGCGCGGTAGGGGCGTACGTGCTCGGCGAACCACGGACCTGCGATCTTGCTCGATATCTCGTCGAGAGTCTCCCGGCTGCGGAAGAACCCGAGCAGGATGGCCTCGGCGTCGCTCACGCGTACGATGTGGAGGTCGATGAAGCCCGGGTTGTCTCGCATCTGCGGATAGACTTCCTCCTTCACGCTGCGTAACAGTGCGTCGTCGATGGGCTTGGCGAGGGTGAGCTTGGTGACGATGGCGTGCATGGGTCGTGCACGGGAAGCTAGCGTCGTACTGCGCGCGTCCGCAACCCCGCAGTCTCACGAGCCGTTCTCGTTGGACAGCGTGTGGCAAGCGGTTCAATGTTGGCTGCATGGTACAGCCGGGAGCGGACTTCGCGGATCTGCAGCGCGACACAGAGCTGAGCGGGAGCGACGGGCACTACGCTGCGCTGATCAGTCCGCACTGGGTCGTCTGGTCGCCGCAAGGGGGCTATTTGATGGCGCTCGTGTTGCGCGCCGCGGGACGTGCGACCGAGCTCGGCAAACCGCTCTCTCTCGCTTGCCACTTTCTGTCGGTGCCGAAGGTCGGGCCGGCAGAGATCCAGGTGACATCGCTGCGCAAGTCGCGCGTCGCTGAGTCGCTGCGCTTGAGCTTGGCGCAGGAGGGGCGGGTGTTTCTGGAAGCGTTGGCGTGGGTCGGCGACACGGTGCCGGGGCTCGAGCACACGGCGACGGATATGCCGCAGGTTCCGGGCTACGAGACCATCGCTTCGCGGGCCGTGGCCAACCCGCCACCGACATCCGGGTTTCACACGCTCTGGCACAATCTCGAGATCCGCCCGTGCGATCCGCCGTCGCGCGAGCGCCGCGAAGCTGCCGAGCCCCGGCAGCGCGACTGGATCCGGTTCCGGAACTTCGCGCCGACGGCGGACGCGTTCGCCGACGCGGGTCGCTACGCCATGTGCCTCGACACCTTCACTTGGCCGGCAGCAACTCATGCGCATCCCGGCGATGGACGCTTCATCGCGCCGACCCTGTCGTTCTCAATCGACTTCCATCAGCGCACGCAGAGCGAGTGGTTGCTCTCAGACGCCCATGCGCCCTACGCAGGCGACGGCCGAATCGCTATGCATCAACGCGTGTGGAGCCCAGAGGGCGCCCTCATTGCCAGCGGCGCCTGCACCACGATCTGCCGCCCCCGCCCGGCCGGGACCTGATCTCGGAGCTCGCCCGAGAACGTCGGTGAGCGCGGCAGCCATCAGGATTTTCGCGGAGTACGAGTCGTCTTGGAGCGTGTCACAGGAAGTTGCGAATCAGACACACACTGCACGCCCAGCGCTCTTCCTCGTCCACATGAGCACAGTAGCCACCCGCTGCGGGGCAATCGCTGTCGTTCGTGCACTCGTCGTTCAGCGTGTGACAAGCATACGCGAGACTGAGGACAGCGGCGCATCCCCCCAAATCGATCTCGATTTCCTCGGTCCCGTTTCCCGTGACTGCGACGCCGCACGTGGTTACCGCTCCGCCATCGAGATGATGCAAACAGGCCAGTGAGTTGCTCACTATGCTGGGCGAACAGAACCCGCATTCCCCACAATCGGAATCCGTTCTGCAGTTGCTGTCAGGGGCGCAAACATTTGGGGCCGTGCTCGCTCCGCTACTTCGGCAAACACACGCTTCTCTGTTCGGACAATCCGTGTCCGTAAGGCAGTCGTCGTAGGAACAGTAGGTCTGACATGGCTCGATGTCGCTCGCGAGACATCGTCCATTTCTGCCTGCCGTGCAGTCGGCGTCGTTCGAGCAAGTCATCCTCGACGTGTCAGCGCACGACGTCGTGTCCAAAGGAACGATGCTGCCGCGCGCCGGCGGACAGTTCTGCGCGACCGCCCTGTGTGCTTGCGGGATCGCAATGGTGCTTCCGCAGGCCTGGGCGCCGGTTCCTGTCGAGCCCGATGCGCCTCCACTCGATCGCGGAGCTCCCGATCCGCCAGAGTGCGAACTGCCGCAGGCGCTCACGACGAAGAGAGCAAACGACGAAGCAATGCCCGCACGCAGAGAGCGCATTGTCTGATCCTCGATCCCGGAGGATCTCACGTGAGGGCTGGGGCGGGCAATCGCAGCGGAAGTCCCATTCGGAAGCTGAGGCGCGGCTCAGAGCTCGTTCAGCCCGAGATCGCGTCCCTTGCCCTGCTTCCAGTGGGGCGGCCACGAGCTCTGCACCGAGGGCCGCGCGACCAAGCCCTCGTACCAGCGAGCGAGCGCCGGCCAGCGCGGGGAAAGCCGCAGCTCACAGCGCACGCAGAACGCGACCACGGGGAAGAGCGCGACGTCCGCGAGCGTCAGCTCCGCACCGGCCAGCATGCCGTCCGAGCTCTGACCGAGATACGCCTCCCAGCGATCGAGCTCGGCGTGCAGCACGCGATTCTTGGCCAGCCCCTGCTCGTCGAGCGGCAGCGGCGAGGGCGAGAACAGCCGGGGATCGATGACGTCGAGCATCGCCGGTGCTGCGTAGTGGTCCACCTCGTGCGCGCGCACCAGAGCACGCGCCAATGCCCCGTGCTCGCGCGGCAGGAGCCGCCGCTCGGGCTGCACCGCCTCGAGGAAGTGCAGGATCGCCAGGCTCTCGTACAGCGCGTGCTTGTCCCACATCATCACCGGGAACTTGCCGCGGGGATTGCGCGCCAGCATCTCCGGGCTCTGATGCTCGCCCGATGCGCGCGCCATCCACGTTCGTTCGTGCGCGATGCCCTTCTCGTCGAGCGCCATCAACACGCGCCACACGAAAGGCGATCCAGAGAATCCATAGACCTGGCAACGAGGTGTGGTCATGTGATCGTGATATCACGAGCCACGCGCGGCTTGCACGCGGCGTGCTCAGGAGCAAGGGTGCGTCCTGCGACGACCCGGGTGACTGCCCGCGGCTCAGCCTTCCTCTCGCGCGCGACCCCAGGCGCCCGAGCGTTCCAGGGCCGCGAGCAGCCCGACCAGCTCTTCGAGAATCGCGCCGAGACCGGGCTGGGGAAAATTGCGGCTGACGATTTCCTTGGACAAGAGCATCGCAAGGTAACGCAAGCGCGGGCGTGCTTCGGCCGACAGCGATCGATAGTCGGGATGGCCGACGTTGATCTGCCAAGCGTCGCCGGTGAGGCGCGAGCGCCACGGTTGCAGCGGTTCATTGACTTCTTCCGGTTGCGGAATGCCGGCCTCCGGACGCCGCTCGCGTTCGCTCACGACCCGCACCGGCGCTCGGAACGAACGTTCACGATCGGCCTGGCGCGCGACCACTTCGACGAAGGCGTCATCGGCTTCCACGACCGCCGTGATGGCAGCGCTGCCACCGTCGGCCGACAGCGTGAGCGCGGCATGCGCTCGCCATTCGAACGCGATCTCGTCGCGGAGCGTGCGGCCGAGCGCGTCTCTGGCCAGCGCTCGAAGCTCGCGGCGCTCACCGAGGGCCAGC
>JBIOJD010000358.1:0-4312 GCA_044450485.1 Polyangiales bacterium
ACACGCGGCGCGAGCTTGGGGATCTTGCAGGATGTCGCGGCGTATCTCCGGCGCTGCGACCTGGTGAAGTTCGCAAAAGTAGAGCCCGACGCGGACGAGGCCGACCTGGTGTTCTCCAAGGCGCAAGACATCGTGCAGTTCAGCATGCCCGCGGCCGGCCCCAAGCCCGGAGCGCCGGCCTCGAGCCCCGTGCCCGAGCAGCCACCGCCGCCCACGCACGGAGGCGCCGGCGCATGAGTCGCGCGCTGCCAAAACTGCGACCCGTGCTCTGCACGCTTGCGCTAGGCGTTCCGATCGCAGCGGGTATCGTGCTCGCGATCGAGAGCATCTATCAGGTTCCGCTCGACCCGCGCGGCTTTCGCTTCGAGCGTCCGCTGGCGGCGCTGTTGCTCGCCGCAGCGCCGCTCGTGCTCGTCGCGCGTGGCTACCTGGCGCGCAGACGGAGCCCGCGCCTGCTCGTGTCGCGCGGAGCCGACCTCGGCAGTCTGCGCAGCGGCTACCGCGTGTGGCTCGACGCGACGCTCACCGCGATGCGCGTGCTCGCGGTGGCGCTGCTCGCGCTCGCGTTGATGGGCCCGCAGAGCATCCACGCCCGGAGCGCGACCGAGGTCCAAGGCATCGACATGGTGCTCACGCTGGATCTGTCCTTGTCGATGCAGGCCGCGGACATCAAGCCGAACCGCTTCGACGCTACGAAGCAGGTGGTCGACGACTTCATCAAGCGCAGGCACAACGACCGCATCGGCTGCGTGATCTTCGGGCGCGACGCTTATACGCTGCTACCGCTCACCACCGATCACGAAGCGCTGCGAAACATGATCTCGGAATTGCAGCTTCAGGTCATCGACGGCCGCGGCACGGCGATCGGCAACGGCGTGGGCGTGGCGTTGAACCGGCTTCGCAAGTCGACCGCCAAGAGCAAGGTCGTGATCTTGGCCACCGACGGCGACAGCAACAGCGGCAACGTCTCGCCATTGCAAGCCGCGGAGTTTGCGCGCGCGCTCGGGGTGAAGATCTACACGATCCTGATGGGTCAAGCCGGCGAAGCGCCGGTCCAGACAGGCCGCGATCTCTTCGGTCGCCCGGTGTTCGACCGCGGCAACTTCCCCATCAACCCCGAGCTGCTCAAGAAAGTCGCGGCGCAGACCGGAGGCGAGGCGTTTCAAGTCTCCGATCGCGAGGGCCTCGAGCGCAGCTTCCACGCCATTCTCGACAAGCTCGAACGCTCGCAGATCGAAGACGCCGGCCGCGTCTACGGCGAGCTGTTCCCGGTGTTCGCGGGGCCCGGGCTCGCGCTGCTCGTGCTCGAGCTGCTGCTCGCGTCGCTGCTGCTGCGGAGGTGGCCGTGAGCTGGTACGCCGGCAACCTGCTGTGGCTACTGCTCGGGCTGCCGCTGCTCGCGGCCGCCCCGATCCTCGCGTGGCGGCTGCGCCAACGCGCGCTCGTGCGCCTCGGCTCGGAGCAGAGCGCGACGCGGATGATCGCCGGCCGCTCACCCGGAGTGCGAGCAACCCGCGCGGTGCTGATCGTGCTCGGCATCGGGCTCGTGGTCGTGGCGCTGGCGCGGCCGCAATACGGCAGCCGCACGAAGATGCTGCGCAAGCGCGGGGTCGACATCGTGGTTGCGCTCGACTTCTCGAAGAGCATGCTGGCCCAAGACGTGCGTCCGAACCGCATCGAGCGCGCCAAGGCCGAGCTCGCGCAGCTCATCTCCGAGCTCGCGGGCGATCGCGTCGGCATCGTGGCCTTTGCAGGCGACACCATGGAGCTGCCGATGACCGTCGACTACGGCGCAGCCACCATGTTTTTTCGCGAGCTGGGGCCCGCCGACATGCCGGTGGGCGGCACCGCGATCGGGCGCGCGCTGATCGCGGCCAAGCGCATGCTCGAGCGCTCGGACACCGAGCAAGGCGACGCCACGAACAAGCGCGCGAAGGTGGTCGTGCTGCTCACCGATGGTGAGGACCACGAAGGCGAGCCCGTCAAAGCCGCCGAAGAGCTGAAGGCGATCTCGGCGCGCGTGTTCGTGGTCGCGATCGGCTCCCGCACCGGCGAGCCCATCCCGACGTATGCCGAGGACGGCACCTGGACCGGCTACATGCGCGACGACAAGGGCAATCCCGTGCTGACTGCGCTCACCAAGGACGCCGAGGATCAGCTCAAGCAGATCGCGCAGATCACGGGCGGCGCATATTTCGCGCCGCGCCAGGGCAGCGTCGGTGTGGAGCAGATCCGCGCGCAGATCAGACGCATGAAGCAGACCGAGCTCAAGGCGCGCCGCGTCACGGTGCACGAGGAGCGCTATGCCCTCGTGCTGCTCTTGGCGTTCCTCTTGATCGTGCTCGAAGCTCTGTTACCTGAAGGCGTGGTCCTGCCTAGAAGCGCCGGCAAAGAGGGGGCCGCATGAGAGCAACGCTCTGCGCATCGCTGGCTCTGTTGTTCGCGCTGCCCGGGCTTGCGCGCGCCGACGCACGGTCCTGGCTGCGCACCGAGAATGGCAACGTGCTCGAAGGCAACCAGAAGCTCGCGGCGGGCGACGGGAAGTCGGCGCTCGCGGCGTACGATCGCGCGGCGCGCGAGCTGCCTTCCGAGGCGGGGGTGCACCTCGACCGCGGGCTTGCGCTGCTCAAGACAGGCGACCTTCCGGCGGCGCGCCAGGCGCTCGAGCTGGCCACGCGGCCTCCGGGCTCGAGCGCAGTGCGCGCCGACGCCTACTACGATCTCGGCGTGGCGTTCTACAAAGAAGCCGATGCGAAGGCGACGGAGAAGAACCACGAAGAGGCACAGAAGCTCTTCCGCGAAGCCTCCGATGCGTTCAAGCACGGGCTGCGCCTGCGACCGCGCGATCGCAACGGCGCCTGGAACTTCGAGCTCGCCACCCGGCGCATCCACGAACAAGAAGAGAAGCAAAAGCAGGAGCAGAACAAGGACGATCAAAAGAAGAACAAGGACCAGAACAACGACAAGAACAAGGACCAGAACAAGGACCAGAAGGATCAGCCCCAAGATCAGAAGCAGGACCAGCAGAAGCAGGACCCACAGAAACAGGACCAAGCCAAGCAAGACCAGCAGAAGCAAGACCAGCAGAAACAGAACGCCGAGCAGAAGACGCGGCCGGAGGTCGAGCAGGCGCTCGACGCGCTCCAGTCGGGCGAGCAGAATCTCGAGCGTCTGAAGGCCATGAACCGCGCCGCACAAGAGCAACGCAAGCCGGAGAAAGACTGGTGATCCCGGCACCGCAACGGCCTGCTCTACACCCGCGAGCGCGTGTCGCTTGCGGCGGCATGCTCGCGTGCGCGCTCGCAGCGGCGCTCTGGCTCGTGCTCACCCCCACGCGCGCCGCCGCCGATGCGCACCTCGACGTACGCACCGATCGCACGAGCCTATCGCTCGACGACACGCTGACGCTGCAGATCACGGTGCAATCGCAGGGAGCCGACGCGCCGCAGATCCAGATTCCGCAGCTCGACGGCTTTCAGGTCGTGAGCCAACAGGTGCAGCGGCCGATGCAATTCAGTTTCGGCTTCGGCTCGCAAGCCGTGGTGCAGGCGTCGACCATCTACATCTTCGGCCTCCAACCTCTGCGGGCCGGCACCATCGTGATCAAGCCCGTGCGCGTCGAGCAAGGCGGCCGGACCCAGAGCTCGGCGCCGATCACCATCACCGTCACGTCCGGTTCCACGGGACAGGGTCAGGGTCGCCCGGGTCAACCGCAGTCGAGCGAGCCGAACGCGTCGCAGCCGGATCGCAGCGCAGAGGCGGCCGCTGGCGGCGAGGTCGACCCGGTCGCGTTCGTGCGCACGGTGGTCGACAAGCCCGAGCCCTACGAGGGCGAGCAAGTCACGATCACCATCTATCTCTACCTGCGCGAGCGGCTTCAGACCACACCCAACGTGGAGACCGAGCCGACGACCGACGGGCTCTGGATCCAGGATCTGCTGCCGCCCGGACACAACCTGCAACCGGGCCGCCAAGTGGTCGGCAATGCGCTCTACACCGTGTACGCGCTCAAACGCGTGGCCGGCTTTCCGCTGCGCAGCGGCGACATCACGATCGGCCCGATGAGCCTCGTCATCGACACGAGCTCGCTGTTCGACATCTTCGCGCCCGACCGTGCCCGGCCCAATCTCAAGCGCGCGAGCCAGCCCGTGGTGCTGCACGTGAAGCCCTTGCCCGAGGCGGCACGGCCGGCGGGCGACGTTGCGGTCGGGCGTTTCACGCTGGTGACCAAGCTCGACCGCACCCAGGCTGTGACGGGCGACGCGGTCACGCTCACCGCGATCGTGCAAGGCCAGGGCAACTTGCGGAGCGT
>JBIOJD010000359.1:0-4307 GCA_044450485.1 Polyangiales bacterium
CCGCAGCCGATCGCGGCCTGCAAGGCGAGCATGGCGAGCACCACGGAGAGCACGGCGGGTTTCGACATGGGCGGGACTATACCCAGCTTTGAGCCCGAATACACAGCGGCACGGCGCGCGGCTGGGCAACGATCTTCGGACGTAGTACACAGGTCGCCGTGCCGCGTTTTCCAGGGCATGCGCGCAGCGCCGAAGGCTTGTCCGATCGCGTGTTCGGGCAGCTCGTGCAGAAGTCGCTGGGCAGCGCGCGTCGGGTGCATCCGCTGCACGTGGGCGACACGTACCTCGACCCTCTGCCGGCCGCGCGCGCCGAGGCGCAGCGGACGAGCGACCGGCCGCGCCTACACAACTACGCGCCGGTCCAGGGCGAGCCGGAGCTGATCGATGCCATCCTGCGTAAAGTCCAGCGACGCAGCGGCGTCCTGCTCGAGCGCGGCAACGTCCAAGTGATGTCCGGCGCGACCGGCGGCCTCGGCGTCATCTGCTCCGCGTTGCTCGAGCCGGACGACGAGCTGATCTTGCTCGCGCCGTTCTGGCCCCTTATCCGCGGCGCGGTGCGCCTGCGCGGTGCGGTGCCCGTCGAGGTGCCTTTCTACACGCGGCTCGCCGAGCCCGCTTTCGACCCGATCGCCACGCTCGAGGCCGCGATCACGCCGCGCACCGCCGCCATCTACTTGAACAGCCCGCACAACCCGACCGGAGCGGTCTTGCCCGAGCCAGTCGTCGCGGCCATCGCCGCGCTCGCGGTGCGCCACAATCTGTGGGTGCTGACCGACGAGGTCTACGAAGATCTGTGGTACGGCGCGCAGCCACCGGCCGCGATCTGGGCGCGCGCCGAGCTCGCGGGCCGCGCCATCGCGACGCACAGCGTGTCCAAGGCTTACGGGCTCGCGGGCGCGCGCGTCGGGTTCACACACGGGCCGACCGACGTGATGCAGGTCATCCGCGGAGTGCAGACGTTCTACTCGTATTGCGCACCGAGACCGATGCAGCTCGGCGCTGCTCGCGCGCTCGACGAAGGCGACGCCTGGCTCGCGGATGCGCGCATGCGCTATGCGGAGGCAGCACGGGTGTCGAGTGAAGCGCTCGGTCTGCCCATGCCCGCAGGCGGCACCTTTCTCTTCTTCGACGCCAGCCCGTATCTGCGCAGCGACGAAGACTTGATGGGCTTTCTCGAGCGCTGCCTCGACGCGGGGGTGATGCTCACCCCGGGCTCGGCCTCCGGCCGGGACTTCGAGCGCTGGGCGAGGCTCTGTTACACGAGCGTGCCCCCGGACGAGCTGGGGGAGGCCCTCGACTGGCTGAAGACCCTGCTCGTGCGCTGACGAAGGCTCGCCCAAACGGCGGCGTTTTCGTCGCACATCCCGCATTCTTGGGGGCAGCGCGGCGCTTTCTTGGTCTCGCGGGGTTTGCTTTCAGGGCGGCTTTTCGTACAAGCGCTCGCGCGGGTCGTGAAGGGGTGACCTGCGGTTGCGCACCATGGGGAAACAGTCCGCATACGAGTCGCAAGTCTTGCTCGGCGCACCGAAGTCCGTCTCGGGCACTGGCTATGCCCCGGCGCTCGACGCTCACGCGCGGCAGCTCATCGCGCGCATCAAGCGCGACCATCGCGACACGACCGCCGTGCTCACGCTGAGGGCGCACTACGAGACACACGGCGACTTCCCCTCGCTCGCCAATCTGCTCGAGGGCTGGGCCCGCACCCTGAGCGACGACCGCAGCGCTGCCGAAGCCTACGCGAGCGCCGCCAAGGCTGTGCAACGCGGCCCACAGCCTGACTCTGCCCGCGCCGAACGGCTGTGCGAGCAGGCGCTCGCGCGCGATCCCGCTCACGAGCCCGCGCTCATGGCGCTCGAAGCGTTGCTGCACGAACGCAGCGATCATAGCGGGCTCGAGCGCTGCCTGTCGCGCATCGCGAGCGAGATGGGCCAGCGCAACGCAGACCCGCAGCTTCGCGCCAGCGTCCACTACCGGCTCGGCCAGCTGTACGAGCGCAGCATGTTGCTGCCGGGCCGCGCCATCGCGCAGTATCGCAGCGCGGTCGAGCTCGATCCGACGCTCACGCCTGCGATCGCGGGCGCGCGCAGTGTGTACTTGGCGGCGGGCAAGGCGGCCGCGGCGGCCGACATGTTCGAGCTCGAGATTGCGGCCGCGAACGAAGTTCGCGAACGCCACGCGTTGCTCCTGGCGCTGGCCGCGCACCGGCACACCGCGCTCGACGATCTCGATGGTGCGGTGCTCGCGTTGCGCAGAGCGCTAAGGGCGGTACCCGGAGATTTGACGACGTTGGCTCAGCTCGCCGCGCTGCTGTGCGAGCGCGCACAAGCCGGCGCCGGCGCGACCGCGGAGGACGATCGCGCCCGGGCAGCCGAGCTCTACTATCAGCTCGCGCGAGGTGTGCCGCGCGGGGAGGCCCGCCCCCACGTACAGACGTGCCTCGCGCTCGATGCCGGACACGGGCGAGCGCAGCGCATGCTGGCCGAGCTGGACGCCTACGGTTCCGCCCTGCAGACCGACGGCGAGCGCGTGCCCGCCCGCGCAGAGCTCTCTCAAGCCGAGCTCGACGGGCGTGCGACCGAGCGCCTCGCGCCTTTGTCCAGAGAGAGCGGAGTGCTCGCGACCCGGCGCGGCGACGTCGAGCCCGACGGACTTGCGGACCACGACGTGACCGCGTGGCTCGAGGACGAGCACGTGACGCTGTTGGAAGACGATGTGGGCACTCACCGCATGGTGCCGCTCACCGACCGTCCGCCGCCACCCAGGGTGTAAGCGGGCAGCGGCGCGCGTTATCATCGCGGCGCCCATGCTCGAGCCCAAGTACACCAAAATCATCGCGACGCTAGGCCCGGCTTCGTCGTCGGTCGACGCGATCTCGAAGCTCATCTTGGCCGGAGCCGATTGCGTGCGGCTGAATTTCTCGCACGGCGAGAGCGGCGAGCTTCAGCCGCTCATCACGGCCGCCCGCAGCGCTGCCACCGCGGTCGGCCATCACGTCACGCTGCTCGCCGACATCCAAGGCCCCAAGCTGCGCGTCGGCAAGCTGCCGGCGCAGGGCGTGCTGCTGCGCGAAGGCGAACCCTTCTTGCTGACCTCGCGCGAGATCGAAGGCGACGAACATCAGGTGCGCTCCCAGTACGCGTGGCTCGCCAAGGATCTCGAGCCGGGCGCGCGCGTGCTGCTCGCAGACGGCGCCGTCGAGCTCGTGGTCGAGCGCATCGAAGACCACGACGTGCACTGCCGCGTGGTTGCGGGCGGTCGCTTGTTCTCGAACAAGGGCCTGAACCTGCCCGGACGCCGGCTTTCGGTTCAAACGCTCACCGAAAAGGACAGGCGTGATCTGGCGTTCCTGGCCACCGCGGACGTGGACATCGTCGCGATTTCCTTCGTGCGCTCCGCCGCCGACCTCGCGCTCGCACGCGAGCTGCTGGGCAAGCGCAAGCTCCCGGTGATGGCGAAGCTCGAGCGGCCGGAAGCACTGGCCGCGCTCGACGAGATCTTGGAAGCGTCGGACGGCGTGATGGTCGCGCGCGGCGACCTGGGCGTGGAGCTGCCGTTCGAGCGTGTTCCTTTGTTGCAGAAGCAGATCCTCGAGCAGGCCGCAGCGCGCGGCAAATGGGCGGTGGTGGCCACGCAGCTGCTCGCGTCGATGGTGGTCGCGCCGCGCCCGAGCCGCGCGGAGGCGTCGGACGTGGTGAATGCGGTGCTCGACGGAGCCGATGCCGTGATGCTTTCGGAAGAGACCGCCGTCGGCGAGCATCCAGCTGCGGCCGTGGCAGCGATGCTCGCGCTCACCCGCGCCGGAGAGAGCCACGAGGCCGAAGGTCCGCGACGGGAAATGGCGGCCGACATCGTCTCGTTCGCCAGCGGCGCGGCTTCGGCCGCAGTCAGCGCCGCCGAGCGGCTGCGGGCCGGTGCGATCGTCACCCTGGCAGGCTCAGGGCTCACCGCGCTCGCGGTCTCCAAGGCACGGCCGCGCTTGCCGATCGTGGCGCTCGGCGCCTGGGTGCCGACGCTCAATCGGCTCAACGTGCTGCGCGGAGTGACGCCGTTGTCCGTGGACAACCGCACCGACGTCGAGCAACAGTTGCGCGTGGCCGACAAGTTCTTGCTCCGGGCTGGCTGGGCCAAAGTCGGTGAGCCGGTGATCGTGGCGGCGGCAATCCCGCTCGGGACGGGCAAAGAAACCAACACCATTCGCTTTCATCGCGTGCAGGACGCCCGATGAGGGAGCCATGAGCGCGCCCGATTTCGCCGTCCGCAACAAGCTCGACTCGCTGCTGCGCGAACGCACCGACGCGTTGATCAAG
>JBIOJD010000360.1:0-4301 GCA_044450485.1 Polyangiales bacterium
AAGGTGCTCGAGACCGGCGAAGGCAAGCTGCGCATGTCGGTGCGCGCGATTAAAGACGACGAAGAACGCGCTGATTTCGAGGGCTATCGCGCCTCCACGGCCGCCGCCGGCAGACTCGGCACGCTCGCCGACCTTCTCAAGAAGAAGTAGGCGAAGGTGGCAGCGCGCGGCCTCCTTCGCTGCTTGCCGCTGCGTACAGGTCGGCGGTAGTGTGCGCCGCATGTTCGAGCTGACGCGGCCCGCGCGCTGGTTCCTCGCGCTTTTCTTCGTGCTCTACAACGCGTTCGCGCTCGCGCGCGTGTCGCCGCTGAACTGGACGTTGTCGGAGAACAAGAGCCACCTGCTCGGCGATGTCGACTACAACGTAGGCCGGGTCTTCGCGCAGACGCGCGAGCGCGCCGCGCAACCGTTCTTCGCCGTGCGCAACCACGGGCTCTACTACGACCGCAACCCAGCGCTGTTCATGCTCGTCTCGGAGCTGTTCATTCGCGCGGGCGCGCAGTCACCGCAGCCGGTGATGGCGTTGATGCTACTGCTGTGGAACGTCGGCTTGTGGTTGTGCTTCTTCTGGCAACGCGAGCTGTTCGACAGCGAGCTGTTCGCCGGCGTCGGACTGACGTTCTTGCTCACGACGCCGTTCCTGCTGTTCAACTCGACCTCGATCCAGGCCGATCCCTACGGCTTTTGTTTCATGCAGCTCGCGTTCTTCTGCTTCGCACGCTACCTCAAGCACGGGTTGCCGCGCGCGTGGCTGATCTGTACGTGCGCGAGCTACTTCATGGTCTGCCAGGGCTACTGGATGTACTACGCGGGAACGTTTCTGATGCTGCAAGCGATGCAGCTTCAGCAGGGACGGTTCTCGCTGCGGCTCGCCGCGCTGCTGGCGCTGCCGCCGGTGCTGGCGTTCGTGACGACGTTTCTGCAGGTCGTCTATGCGCTCGGCGGCGTGCATGCGGCGATCTTCCGCCTCACTGACATACTGGCGGCGCGCACCGGCGACTGGCGCGTGCGAGGCTCGCAGTGGAACCCTCACTGGCATTACCTTCACGCGGGAATTGCCGCGCGCTACCCGGGGATCCTCGGCGTGCGCATTTCCGACATCTTCGGCTATCCGGTCGTGATGTACGCGCTGATGATCGCCGGCACGCTTGCGCTCGCGGGACGCGAAGGCTGGGCGCGCTATCGCTGGCTGCCGTTGGCGATCCTCGGGGGGGTGTCTTGGAACCTGGTCATGGTGCAGCACACCGTGATCCACAAGTTCGCTGCGATGTACGGATACTTCGCCTGGATGCTGATCGTCGCGAGCTTTTTCTTCGAGATTCACCGCGCGTTCCGGCCTGAGCGCGGAAAGGTCGCCTTCATCGCGCTCGCCGCGCCGCTGTGCGTGCTCGGGCTGCAGCAGTACTACGTGCCGTACCTGACGCGTTATGCGCGCAACATCGCGGCAGGTGAGGTGGTCGATCCAGCATCTGCGCCGGCTACACCCGCGCCGCACCACGCGCGGCCGCGCAAGGGCTCGAAACGGCCCCGGCCGCTCCCAGCGGCCGACCGGGTTGCGCCCGAGGGCTGACGATCCCTTCGCCTGGACCTCGATGCGGTGGTTCAATGCCTGGTATTGTCCCGCCGGCGGCTCTCGCATGCACACGCTTGGGTCACGCAGCTCTGGAGCGGTCGAGTGGGCGCAGCGCGCGCCTCTGGTGCTCGCAGCGCTCGGGTGCTTGCACGGCGCAGGCGGCTGCGGCGCGTCGCAGGGGAATGCCCGTGCGAGCGAGCCGTCCGCGCAAGGTTCAGGCGGGCTCGCGATGCGGGAGCCAGGGCCTCGAGTCGGGCCGAGCGGGCCAGAGATCGGCCAGCTGCAGCCTGTGCCGGTACCGGTCAAGACCGAGCCCGGAGCTGCGCCGCCCCAAGGTGCGCGCGCCAAAGGGCCGCCGCCGATTCGGATCGTCGCAACCAGGCAGGTGACCCCCGTTCCGCTTCGCGGTCGCGACCTGGTTCTGCCCGGCGGGCTGGTCATCCACGATCTGCCCAGTGGCGTCACAGCGCGGGTCGTCCGAGAGCAGGGCACAGGAGACGACGTCATCGAGCTCGTCGATGCTCGGGGCCGTCGGCTCGCGTTGGTGAAAGAAACGCGCCCGAGTCAGCTCGGTGTTGCCGGCGGTCAGTCGCTGCTTCAAGCGACGGCCGAGACGCACGAGCAGGCGCAGCGCAGCGACTGGGGCCCGACGTCCATCCGCGTCGTCGTCGACCGCTTTCGCCACGATGCGCTCATCTACGTCCTCGAGCGCCGCGCCACGGGCACTGACTGGATCCAGCGCGGGCTCGAGCTCGCAAGACCCGGCGCGGACCGTGCCACATCGCTGGCCAGTCCAGCCGCACCCTAGAGCAGGGGAACGTAGCCGACGTCTTGCGCGCTTGCTCAGATGGACCGCGGGTCCGTGCTCGCGCGTTGCACCTGAGGCGCTGACTGCGGCGCCGGCATGCTCGGCATTCGCCAGTCGATGGTCGGCAGCTCCGCGCGCTGTCCATCGGGCGGCGAGCCGTCGTACCACGGCCAGTACGGCGCGCTGTCCCGGCATTCGGGGCGGTCATCGCGCGCACAGTAGATGCGCACGTGGAAGTGGCTGTCGTGCTTCTGGCCCTCTTTGGGCTCGACCAACACGGCCGCCGCCGCGCGCAGGAAGTCTTCGCTCTCGGCCTGCCGCCGCCCCTCCATCAGAAGGCGCGTGCGCAATGGTTGGGCGACGAACATATACTGCACGCGGGCTTCCTGATCGCGCAACATCGTCGAGACCAACGCCCAGTTCCTCGCGTCGTCGAAGTGCAGCACGCGCTGAACGTGCAGCGCAGTGCCCTCGATGCTGAACGCGACGAAGCGCCAGAAGCTCGCGGCTCGTCCCTGCTCGTCACGCATGAAGAACGCCACATCCGCGTCGCGACCGCTGCGGTGCGAGTGGTGTCCGTCGAGCTTGCCGCCATTGGCTGCGGACAGCTCGCCCACCGAGAGCTCGCTCCCGGGCCAGCGCCCCGCAATCGCTTGCGCGCTGCGCTCGAGCAGCGAGACCAGCTCCGAGGTGCCGTAGAAGTTGCCCCGCGGCGCGCACTTCGCGATCGGGTGCAAGATCGGGCTCACCTTCAGGCGCACTGCGCGCTTCAGTCGCCCGTCCCACGGCAAGCCGCTCGAAATCGAGGGATGCGGTTCGGGGACCGCGCGGGCCGTCGGCGCTTTCTCGAGCGCCGCGCCCCTTCCCGTGGCCAGCGCGCAGCACACGAGCGCGAGGCCGCACGCCGCCACGACGCGCTCGGCATTGCGTGCGCGTGCAGCGTTTTCGGGACTGCCGAGCCGTTTGGGACGCACCACCGTATGCCGGGCCACGGCCACGGAGGCCGTCACCCGGTGCTTCTACTGTGGATCGAGATGCGCCCCCACGGAAGGGGCCAGCGCAAGATCACTCGTGGGTGGGGCCGGTCTGCTTCACTTCCGGCACGGGCTCGGCCGCGGGCGCCGGGGCTGCCGCTTCGGCCGGAGCTGCAGGCGCTGCCGCCGGCTGTTCGGCGCCTGCGGTCTGCTCGGGGGCCGCCGCCGTCGGAGCCGGTTCGCTGCTGCAACCCGCAGCGGCACCAGCGAGGGTCATCGCGAAGAGGGCGGAAAGGAACTTGTCGCGTTCGATAATCATGTGTTTCAAAGCTCCAGGCCAAGGCGCGGCTCCGTAGCAGAGCCGCTTTCGCGATGCACCCTAGCCCCGCTCCATCTCCGGAATCAAGCGCTCGCGCGGTTCCTTCAACTGAGTCGCGCCAAGGTCTCTCGCACGGCATCGCTGTCCAAGAATGGGACTGGGCCGCTCGCGAGCTGCTGGTGGGTTTCTGGGCCCCGTCCTGCGACGACCACCACATCGCGTGGACCTGCCCAGCGAACCGCGGCGTCGATGGCGGTACGCCGCTCGGGCAGATCGTGCCAGAGCGCGAGCCCGCGGCTTCCGGCGCGGACCATCGACGCGATCGCCTCCGGTGGTTCGCCCCGCGGATTGTCGGTGGTGAGCCAAACGACGTCGGCGAGGCGGTCGGCAAGCTCGCCCATGAGCGGGCGTTTTTCGGTGTCCCGCTCTCCGCCGCACCCGAAAACACAGCCCAAGCGGCCCCCAGACCGCACTGCGAGCGAGCGCGCGCTGTCGAGCACTCGCGCGAGCGCATCCGGGCTGTGGGCGAAGTCGACCAGCACGAGAGGCTGACGGCTGCAGGCCTCGAAGCGCCCCGGCACGCCGCCGAAATCGGCTAGCCCGCGCCGGATGGCATCCGCGCCGTAT
>JBIOJD010000361.1:0-4299 GCA_044450485.1 Polyangiales bacterium
CAGCGCGGGTGTGGCTTCGATCACGCGTCCGATCAACGTGCCGGGTACCCGGCGGCGCACCGCAGGAAAACGCTGCTTGATGAAGCCCCAGGTCGCTTCGCGCGCGAACGGGTTGTCGAGCATGCGGGCCAGCAGCAGCGCCACGTCTTGCGTCGGGATTTTCGGGGTGAGGGTCCAGAGAAGCGTGCGTTGTACGCAGGCGGGATCGTGCATCTCGCCGAGCGCCATGCGAAAGCGCCGCTTGTCCTGCGGCGTCGGTGCGTGTTGCGAGCCGTGCAGGTAGCGTGCCTGCAGCTCGGCGCCTCCGTGCCTCGCGCCCATCACGACCACCGGGCCCACGAGGTTCGCCTCGAGCGATCGTGGGGAGCGGAGATAGCGCTGCAGCCCCTGCTCGCACGCACCGACCACCTCCGCGTCCTCGCCGAGCAGCCCAACCAGGCTCAGCAACTGCGCGCGTCGCAGGCGTTCGTGCTCGGCTTCGTTCTTCTTGGCTCGCAAGCCCGCGCGTCGCAGTGCGGGGCCGAACGTCCGCACGATGAACGCACGGAGCGCGCTTTGGGCCGCGGGGCCGGCGGCGCCTGCAACGCGATCGATCAGGCGCCACAGCGGCAGCTCGAGCGCCGAGAGCACGTCGGGATCGCGCTCGTCGTGCAGCGCAGCGCAGAGCTGCAACAGATCGGCGAGCGGCGCGTAGCCGGCGCGCACGAGCGCCCAAGCGTGGGTGACCATGCCCAGGCGCTCGGCCGCCGAGAGTTGGGCAATCGACGAGAGCAGGGCGCGTTGCAGGTCCGGCGCGTGCAGCGGCCGGTAGAAGCCGCCCTCGTCGGCATTCGCGTAAACGAAGCTTGCGCGTCGAGGCAGCGCGACGCGGGTCGACGCGGTGTCGAGCAGCCGTCGCACCAGCCGTTCGCGTTTGCCGGTGCCGACCTTGAGCACGACCGGCACCGGCCATGGCCGGGCAGCCGGACGTCGCGCCTGCGGCCCATACGCGCTGAAGCGCTCTTGCTCGAGCACGATTGTTCGCGGCGCGCCACGTCCGACCGCACGAGCCCGCAGCAACGGAAAGCCGGGCCGCTCGATCCACGGTCGCACCACGCTCTCGACGGCTTCCCCTGCGTGCCGTTCGAGCGCGCGCCACAGGTCTGCGGCCCTTGCGTTGCCCTCGCGGTGGGCGCGGATGTAGTCGCGCACGCCGCTGCGGAAACGCGACGGTCCGAGGTAGCGCTCGAGCATGCGGATGACCGACGCGCCCTTCTCGTAGGTGATCAGGTCGAAGCTCTGCGTGGCCTCTGCCGGCGTGCGCACGCGCGTGTAGATCGGGTGCGTGTTGCCGAGGGCGTCGAGCCCGAGCGCCGAGTCGCGCGAGTGGCCGAAGTCGTTCCACATCCGCAGCTCGGGCCGCCACTCGCTGACGATCTGGAACGCCATCCACGTGGCGAACGCCTCGTTGAGCCAGAGGTCGTCCCACCAGGCCATGGTGACGAGATTGCCGTACCACATGTGCGCGAGCTCGTGGCAGATCACCTCGATCGCGCGCTTCTTCTCCGGCAGCGTGGCCCTGCGCGGATCGAGCAGCAGCAGCGTCTCGCGAAAGAACACCGCGCCCGCGTTCTCCATCGCGCCCATGTCGAAGTCGGGCACGGCCACGAGATCGAGCTTCTCGTAGGGGTAGGGCACGCCGAAGTAGCGCTCGAGCCTCGCGAGACACGCGGCCGCGGCTTCGAGCGCGAAAGCCGTGAGCCTGGATGCTACAGGAGCGTGCAGCACGCGGATCGGCGTGCGTCCCGCGTGGACCGTGCGCGACGCGCGTAGCTCGCCCACGGCGAGCGCCACGAGGTAGGTCGACAGCTTGGGCGTCGGCGCGAAGCGCACGCGTTGTCGTCCACGCTCGAGTCGCTGTTTGCTTCGAATCGGGGAGTTCGAGACCACGGTGTGACCGGCCCCCGTGATCACCTCGAGCGCGAAGCAAGCCTTGAACGAGGGCTCGTCGAAGCAGGGAAAGAACCGACGCGCGTCCGCCGCTTCGAGCTGCGAGAACGCGTAACGGTGCTTGCCGCTGCGCGCGAAGTACAGCCCGCGCAAGTCGTCGCGCAGCCGGCCCGCGAAGTGCACTTCGAGCACCGCAGCACCTCGCGGCAGCGCAATCACCGGCACGATGCGCACCGTCTCGTGCTCAGGCACGGCCTCCACACGGCAACGGATCGTGCCCTCCGCGGTCTCGATCCGAGCCGACGACACCCGCAGCTCGACCGCGTGCAGCTCGACATGTTTCGTGCTGCGACCCAGGCTCAGCTCGATGCGCGCCCGGCCCCGATAGCTCCGCGACCGCGCCGGATCGAGCTCGAGCCGCAGCTCATACCGCACCGGCCGCACATGCGACGGCAGCCGAAACGTCACTGGGCGCGCCGATCGCGCCGTCGTCATCGAGTATGGCGCTCGAACAGGTCGCTCATGCGGGGCACGGCGGCTTCGACGTGCTTCTTGGCTTGACCGCGGAGCTTCTCGTAGGTGGCCTTGACCATCTGATTCTTGGCGCTACGAGCGCGGCCATCGGTGATCGCCAGCAGCGCGTCCGCGACCCTGCTGGCGTTCTGCTGCATGTGTTGCCGCGGCGGCACCCCGCGGCTCAACGCTTCCTGATAGAGCGGGTCGAGCGCCGCGAGAAAGTCGTCGAGCAGGTGGTCGACCACCTCGCGCAGGAAGCCAGGGCTGATGCCCTTGACGACCTTGTAGGCGGTCTTGATGGCGAGACCGCCGAGGCCCGACTTGTCGTCGACTTCGGCGTCGAGCACGCGCAGCGCGTCGCTCACGACCGCGCTGCGTTTGTCGCCGCCACCGAGAAGCTCTTGCAGAGATGCCATGCGATGACCGTTCGGAAATGAACCGCGGCAACCCTACCAGAACGAGGCGAGCGAGAGGGCGAAATTGTAGAGCAGATGCGTGAGCGCAGGCACGAGAACGGAGCCGCTCCACGCGCGTAGCGCGGTCAGCACCAGGCCTGCTGCTGCGATCGACGAGAGCCCGCCCCAGTTGCCCCAGCTCTGCTGGGCGTGGAGCGCCACGAAGACCAGCAGCGTGAGCGCAAACGCAGTGCCCCGTCCGAGCACCAGCGCTGCGCCGTAAAGGTAGCCGCGGAAGAACAGCTCTTCGCCCACGGGCAGCAACACGCCGAGCGCGGCGAAGCACAGCATGCCGCTCGGCGCTCTCACGAACGTTTGGATCGGGGCCTCGCCGGTCGCGGGCACGAAGCGCAACGCGAGCCGCGCGCTTGCGAAGAGCAATGCCGCGCCGCAGAGCGCGGCCACACAGAAGAGCGCCGTTCGACTCGGGCCGTGCAAGCCGAGCGCGGCGCGCGACCGGCCCGGCCAGAACACGTGCGCGAGCGACAGCGCCATGCCCGCCTGCAGCACGCTGAGACCCACGCCCTTCCACAGCGTCGCGAGCGCTCCGAGCGAAGGAATCTGCGTAGCGCCCGCGAGCGCGGCGAGCCCCAGGCCGGCGCCGAGCATGGCGGGCATTCGGCGCGGGAGCGGCTCGCTTTGTCCGTCTCGCAAGCGCAACCCGAGCCCGAGCCCGAGACCGACACCGAGCGCGATCGCGATCACGGCCATCTCGTCTGCGGTACCGAGCGTGCGCTGGCAGAGCACGCGTGCGCGCAACGGCACTGCTTGCAGATCCGGAGAAGGCGGCCGTGCGGGCCACGCTGCATCCACGCTGTAACGGCCGCTGCGCTCGATCGTGCCGCCACCGAGCAGCAAACACGCGCCGCTCTCGCCCCGTCGTGCGCGCTCGAGATGGGCGCGGTCGAGCGGTACCCGCAACATGAGCTCCATCCGCGGTTGCTGCAGCACGAGCAGCTCGAGCGCCCCGAGCCAGCGCGCAGGCGCGAGATCGTCCCGCGAGCACAGCTCGAACAGCGCTCGCTGGCCAGCGCTCAGCTGCACCTCTGCGAGCCGCGCGCTGACCGAAGTCGACCCTCGCGCGCCGGCCAGCTCGGCGAGCGAGCGCCATGGCATCTCCAACGTGCGCTCCGAACGCTCCAGGCTCGAGACCCGCGCGCTCGCCAGGCCGAGGCCGCCGGCCACGAGCGCAGCACCGAGCCAGAGAGTCGCGGACCGCGGCTTCACCGCACGCGATTGTACGGGTCCGGTGCAGACCTGGCGTGATAGCGTCGCGCCGTGTCGCAGCGATGGGTCGTCGTCGCGCTCTGCGCATCCCTGATCGCGGGCTGCGCTCCCCCGCGTCTGCCGGCCTTTGCGAACCCGCCGCCGGTCGACGCTGGGCAGGACGCCGGCGCCG
>JBIOJD010000362.1:0-4291 GCA_044450485.1 Polyangiales bacterium
ACCCCGACGAGCACGCCGAGCTTGTCGAGCGTCTTGCTCAATTTCATCGCGGTTGCCACCAACTCCTTGCTCGTCGCAGCGCCGCGGACGATCTCGAGCAGCCGCATCACGTTGGCCGGGCTGAAGAAGTGCAGGCCGATCACATGCTCGGGCCGCGAGATGCTGCGCGCGTGCTCGTTCACATCCAGTGTGGAGGTGTTGGTGGCGAGGATCGCGCCCTTCTTGCACACCCGATCGAGCTCGCGGAACACCTGCTTCTTGATCTCCATCTCCTCGAACACGGCCTCGATCACGAGATCGACGTCGGAGAGATCGGCATAGTGGGTCACGCCGCGCACGCGGCCGAGCCGGTCCTGCAGCTCGGCCTGGCTCAGCTTGCCGCGCTTGACGCTGCTCTCGTAGCTCTGGCGGATGCTCGCGAGGCCCTTGTCGACGTACTGCTGCTCGCGATCCATCAGCACCACCGAAAGCCCGGCGTTGGCGCACGCGATCGCGATGCCGCTGCCCATGGTGCCGGCGCCGATGATGGCCACGCTGCGCACGGGCAGGGCCTCTGTGTCGGCGGGCACGTCGGGGATCTTCGCAGCCTCGCGCTCGGCGAAGAAGACGTGACGCTGAGCCTTGCTCTGGTCGCCCGCGCGCAACGCCTCGAACATCTCGCGCTCCTTCTTGATGCCTTCGGCGAACGGCAGGAGCACCGCGTTGCGCACGGTCTCGACGCAGCGTTGCGGCGCCTCGAAGCCCCGCTTCTGCTTGGTCAAAGCCTGCGCCTGTTCTTCGAACGCGCCGAGGTTGGCACGCGCCGCTGCAATCTTGTCATCAAGCTGGCTGGTGCGGCGCACCGGCTTGCCCACGACACCCTGGGCAAACGCCACCGCTGCGCTCCCGAGATCACCTTCGATGATTGCGTCGACGAGGCCGAGCTCCTTGGCGCGCGCCGCGCTCACCGGGTCTCCGCTGACGATCATCTGCAACGCCGCCTCCGGACCGATCAAGCGCGGCAAGCGCTGCGTGCCGCCCGCGCCCGGAAGCAGCCCGAGCTTGACCTCGGGCAGCCCGCACTTGGCGCTGCCGAGCGCGACGCGATAGTGACAACACAGCGCCACTTCGAGCCCGCCGCCGAGGGCCGTGCCGTGAATCGCCGCCACCACCGGCTTGGACGCCGCCTCGATCGCATCGATCAGCACGGGCAAGTGCGGCGGCTCCGAGGGCTTGCCGAACTCGCGGATGTCCGCACCCGCGATGAAGGTCCGCCCCTTGCACGCGATCACGATGGCTTGGACGCTCGCATCGCCGAGCGCTTGGTGCACACAGCGCTCGAGCCCTTGCCGCACCGCATGGCTGAGCGCGTTCACCGGCGGATTGTCGACCCACACCAGCGCGACAGAGCCGCGCTTTTCGAGCTGAACCACGTCACTCATCGCCCTGCTCCCGTGCTGAAGAGATGGCCGTTGTAGCAGAAGGCCGCGTGCCCGAAAACCCACCGCCGGGCGAGCAGGCTGCGCGCCTCAGCCCACGCGGTAGAACCGAAGCAAGACGCAATCGCGGGCTGCGAGCTCGAGGGTGGCGACGAAGATGGCGTGGTTGAGCCATGCGTACGGGCCTTCTGATGGCGCCTCGAACTCGGGCACCGTGCGCACGTAGACCTTTGGAGCGCCTCCGTCGCGCGCGATGTGAACGAGACCTCGGTTGTGCACGTGGATGAGCGCACCGTCGCTCGCGCGCAGCAGGTAACGGGCTTCGAGCTCCATGCCACCGTCGGGGCGCACGAGCTGAAAGTCGGCACCAATCGGCAACACCTCCGCCTCCAGGCGCGGCCCCCGAACCGTGCCGCCCGCTATCGGCACCGCGATGCGCTCACCATGCTTGCTCTTGCCGACCGACAAACGCTCCGCGATCGAGACCCGGGCCTCGAACACGAATTCGAGGCCCGGCCCGGCCGGCTCGCCGGAGACCCCTGCACCCTGCTCGCTCGCTGTCATCGCGCGCTTCTCCCTCTCGCTCACAACGCGTGCTTGGCTTTGATCTCGAGGTAGCGATTGACCGTGGCGATCGCCAGCTCGGGCGCCGTGGCTTCGACCACGCCGACACCGCTCTTGCGCAAGTGCGCCTTGATCGCCTCGCGGTCCTCGAGCAGAGTCGCCGCGGCTGCCCGCTGGTAGGCCTGCTCGTCGTTCGCGGGGCTCTGACCGGCAAGCCGGTCGACGACCGGGTCGGTCATGCTCACGCAAAGCGGCAGGTGCTTGCGGCGCAGAAGCGGCGCTTGCTCCGACAGCGGCAGGGCTTGTGACTCGTCGAGCAAGTCGCTGAAGATCACGAGCAGCGATCGCCGCGGCACGCGCGTGCTCAAGAGCTCGGACAATCGACGAAAGTCGACGTAGCTCTGGCTCGACTCGCAGAGAGACAGCGCTTCGAGCAGCCGCCTGTACTGGGCGTGACCGCGGCGCGGTGCGACGAACTGCTGCACTTCGTCGGCGAAGACCACCAGGCCCACCTTGTCGCCTCCGTGCAGCGCCACGTACGCGAGCAGCAGCGCTGCGTTGATCGCGTGGTCGAGCTTGGTCAGCAGGACCTTGGATGACAGCACGTCCTCGGACGCGGGCGCGGGCCCCGACTCTTCGCGCAGCGCGGTGGCCATCATCCTGCCGGCGTCGAGCGCGATCACGACGGTCTGGCTCTGCTCCTGGCCGTACACGCGCGTGACCGGGCGCTTGCGTTTGGCGCTCGCCTTCCAGTCGAGGTCACGATACGGATCGCCCGGCACGTACTCTCGAAGTTGCTCGAACTCGCCGCCACCGCCAGGCCGGCGCAGGGCCCGCACCCCGACGCTGCGCAGAGCATTGAGACGGAACGCGAGCTCGTAACGCCGCGGGCCGCGCAGGTTCGGATAAACCCGTGCGGTCTGTGCTGAAGAACGACTCACGAGCAGCGCTGCGAGCGACAGCAGCCCCTCGACGCGCAGGTGGATGTCTCCGAACGCGAAACGTCCTCTGCGCGCCGAGACCGCCCGGTAGCGCAGCTCGGCGCGACCGTGCGGCTCGAGCACCGCGTGCAGCTCGTCCTGATCGACCGAGAACGCGCCTGGGTAGTCGTCGCGCACGGTGACGCGCACGCGCTCCGCGCCCTGGTTGCGCAGCCGCAGGACGACCTCGCTCGGCACACCCACGAGCAAGCGCGCGTCGAAGCGACGCTCGGCCAGTGGCAGGGCGCGGCGCAATACTCTCGCTTCGTAAAACGCGGCGCCGAGCAGCAACGCGTCGTATGCCACACCGGCAGCGGCTCCCCGCTCACCGAGCACGTAGAGCGGCAGCCCGAGCAGCGCGAGCCAAGCCAACCTGGGCCCCGGCAGCGTTCGCACGCGCAACGCCTGAGCCGGTTCGGCGGTCGCGACTACGCCGCTCACCGCGGCACCGGCACCGAAGCCGCTACGCGATCCACGACCTCGGCGGGGTGGAGGCCGTCGAGCTCGACCTCGGGCGCGAGGATCAGGCGGTGACAGACCACCATGTGCAGCATGCGCTGCACGTCGTCCGGGGTGACGAACGGCCGGCCGTCGAGCAGTGCGGCCCAACGCGCGGCCACGAGCAGGTGCACGCCCGCTCGGGGACCGGCGCCGAGCATGATCATCGGGCTGCCGCGCGTGGCGCGCATCAGGTCGCGAATGTAGCCGCGCACCCTGTCGTCGACTTGCACCTGCGCGGCGATCGCGCGCGCAGCCTCGACGTGCTGCGGCTGCAAAAGCGGCCGGAGCTGTGCCGGCGACAGCTCGCTCGTGCCCGCGTCGGCGCTCACGCGCGCCAGCACTTGGTCTTCTTCTTCGGCGCTCGGGTAGCCGACCTGCACCTTGAGCAAAAAACGGTCGAGCTGCGCCTCGGGCAATGGGTAGGTGCCCTCGTGCTCGACGGGATTCTGGGTCGCGAACACGGTGAAAAACGGCCCGAGCGCGTGGCGCTTGCCGTCGATCGACACCTGTCGCTCCTGCATCGCTTCGAGCAGCGCGCTCTGCGCCTTAGCCGGCGCGCGGTTGATCTCGTCGGCGAGCAGCAACTCCGTGAAGATCGGCCCCGGCGTCAAGCGAAACGCGCCCGACTGGAGATCGAACACGTGCGTGCCCGTGATGTCGCTCGGCATCAGGTCCGGCGTGAACTGAATGCGCCCGAATTTCAGCCCGAGCACCGCCGACAAGCTTCGCACCATCAGCGTCTTGGCGGTGCCGGGGACGCCCTCGAGCAGCACGTGGCCCTGCGCGAGAAACGCCACGAACAGCGCCTCGATCGCCTCGGCTTGGCCC
>JBIOJD010000363.1:0-4247 GCA_044450485.1 Polyangiales bacterium
GAGCACGCGGCCTGTGTCGGCGTCGCGTCCGAGCCGAGCGAGCCTGCGTGCAGCTTCGCGCAATGCCGAGATCGCGGGGCCCGGCTCGCCGCACTCGAGCCGCTGAACACCGACGTTGTGCAGGAACGCCGCGGCTGCGTGTTGCTCGCCCGCAGCCTCCGCGAGGTCGAAAGCCGCCGCGTAGCTCCGTGCTGCGCCGTGCGCATCGCCGTCGGCGCGGGCGAGCTCGGCGAGCAACGAGGTCAGGCGAGCCTCCGCAGCGCGCGGTTCGAGCCGGCGCGCACGCTCGAGCGCGGGCATCAGCACGCTGCGCGCTCGATCGTGATCGCCGCGATGCAAGTGTGAGAGCACCTCGACTTCGAGCGCACGGAGCGCGGTGGGCTCCGTTGCGCCGCGCGCTGCAGCAGCTGAAGCGAGGGGTAGCGCGCGCTCGATCTCGCCGGCGTCGTAGCAGAGTCGCGCCAGCGTGGCTTCGGCCTCGACCGCCACCTCGGCATCGAGCGCGGCGTTGCCGAGCGCGCGCGTGGCCAGCGTGGTCGCTCGTTCACGCTCACCCGAAAGCCGCGCGAGCTCGGCGTGCAGCGCGTCTGCGCGCGGCGTCGCACAGCTCGAAAGCGCTTCACGCGCCTCGCGATAGCGGCCCTGTGCACGCAGCGCGTCCGCGAGACACAGGTGCAGCGCATCGCCCCCGGACGGCTCGCCAGCGACCGCCAAACCCTCGCTCGCACAGAGCGCAGCTTGCTCCGGCCGGCCATGCGAGCGCAGCCAGGTGGCCTCTTCGACGAAGGCGCGATGCGCAAGCTCGAGCTCGCCCGCCGCGGCGTGCACGTGCGCACGCGCTCGGCCATCGAGCTCGCTCTGCGGCAAGCGTGCGCCGATCTCGCGCACCCGCTCGGCCGAAAGGCTGGCGCGCAGCGATGACACCAGATCCGCGCGCAAGCAGAAGCGCTCCGCATGCCGCCTGCCGAGCCCCGCTTCGAGCAGCACGCGATAGGCGGCCGAGAGCGCCGCGGCAGAGCCCAGCGCTGCGGCCGCCGCACCAGGACCGAGCTCGCCGCCAGCGACTGCGAGCAGCTCGGCGAGCGCGCGCGCGTCTGCCGAGGCTGGCAGCTCGGTCTGCGGGAGCTCGCTCGCGGCCGTGCGCAGACTGGCGGGCCGGCCCATGTCGAGCGAGGCCGACAACGCGCGCGCGACCACCCGGCAGAGGCGACCCGATAGGCCAAAGCTCGCGGCCTGGGCCTCGCGCACGTGGGCGGCCGAGATGCGGGTGCCCGGCAGCGCGTGCTCGAGCAAGCGACGAGTCTCGCCCTCCGTCAGGGGCTCGAGCGTGACGCGAGCTGCGTCGAGATCAGGCAACGGGCTCGTACGCTCGAGCACGAGGTGCAGCGCTCGCCCTTCGACCGCAGCGGCGCGCAGCACCGCGAGGACCTCGGCCGCGGTGACGGCATCTGCCTCGGTCAGGTGCAGCACGCAGTCCGCGGCAAGCGGTCCGGTCGGCAAGCCCTCGCTCGTGCGGTAAGTGGGCACGGACAGCTCGGCCTCGAGCCGACTGCCCTGCATGCGTCGCACGGCTTCGCGCACGAGCCGCGACCGCCCCGAGCCTCTCGGCCCGCACACGACGACCGCTCCTTCACGGCCCAGCGCTTCGGCCAGTGCATCGAGCGCAGCTGTGTGACCCGTGAACGGCAACGCCGTGATCGCGAGCGCGCGCTCGACCGCGGTGGGCGCGTCGTCTGCCCCTCCACCCACGGACGCTGCGAGCGCGACGCCGTGTTGCACCGCGATCACGGCGACTCGCGCGCTCACTTCCGCAGCGCGGCGCAAGCGCAAGACCGGATCCGGCTCGAGCAGCTCCTGCAGCAGCGACACGAGCGCGGGCGGCACGTGCGGCGGCAAGGCATGGCGCGCGGAGAGCGGGCGCATGGCGGCCTGCAAGTGCTCCGCCGGGGTTGCGCTACGCACGTCCGCGCCGGGTCCTCCGCGCAGCAGCTCGTGCAGCGTGACACCGAGCGCATACAGATCAGCGGCTGCCGTGCGCTCGCCGCGAAAGAGCTCGGGCGCCATGTAGCCGGGGCTGCCTGCGATCACGCCGACAGCTGTAGCCTCCGCTGCGAGCCCGAAGTCGACGAGCTTGCAGCTCGAAAGATCGTCCGAGACCACCACGTTGTCCGGCTTCACGTCGCCGTGAACGAGGCCGCGACCGTGCAACAGAGACAGAGCGCGTGCCACGCCGTCGGCCACGACCAACACGAGCGACAGCAGGGCGTGCGGGTCGCGCTGCAGCTCGGTCGCCCGCGTACCTGAAGGCTTGCCCTCGGCCAGCTCGGTGACGAGCGCCATGCTGCCGGCCTGGATGTCGAGGCTCGGAAGCGCGCGCTCGAGCCGCAGCAGCTCGTAGACGCGCGCGAGATTCGGGTGCGCGAGCGCGGAGAGCACGCCGAGCTCCCAGCGCAACCCCGCCCCCGTCTCTGCCTCGACCAGCTTGATCGCGCGGGGCGCGTCTCGTGCAGCGGTATCGAGCGCCAGAAACACCCGCCCCGATGCGCCGCGACCGAGCTCGCGCTGCAGTGCGTACCGCCCGGCCAGAAGCTCCCCGTGCGCCAACTCAGTTGCCTCCGCGCTCACACCATGAGTCGCTGGATTGTGGGGGATTTTTTCGCCAAGAGCCAACGGAGTTGGTCCCCGCGAGGAGAACTGACCGACCGGTCGAGGCTATCCGCTCACTGCCCGACGTGCGCCAGCGTGCGCCCATAGCCGCCGCCACCGCCGTTGCCGCCGCCGGCGCTGCTCTGACCGGCCGATCCGTTCGATCCCGAGGAGCTCGAACCGGCTCCGCCGCTCCCCGACCAAGCGCTGTCGCCGCCCCTTCCGCCATTGGCCTGAAGCGTGCCCGTGCTGGAAACGGTCGCGCCCTCGAGCAAGATCCCGCCGCCCGAGCCGCCGCCGGCGCCGCTGCCCTCGCTGCCGCAGCCGTTGCTGCCGTTGCCGCCGTTCGCGCGCACCGTGCCCGTGACCGTGAGCGTGCCGCTGGCCGAGATCTGAACCGCGCCGCCTCCGCGACCGCCGGGAACGCCTGAACCGCTATCCCCGTCGCCACCGCGGCACCCGCCGAGAAGGGGCGCCAAGGTGCTCGCCCCACGAGCCGCGCCGGCCGTGCTGCCTGGAGTGTTGCGCGGCGCATGGCCGGCGCCGTCGGTGTTGCCAGTGCCTCCTTGACCGCCGGAAGTTCCGAAGCCGCCGCCGCCGGCGCCGCCATATCCATCGAGACCGCCACACGACCCCGTGGCGGTATCGTTGCCGCCCTGGCTCGCGCCGCACGACAGGTCACCCCCCGGACCGCTGGCCGTCGTGCCGTTCGCGCTGGCATCGACCACGCCAGTGCCCGTGATGGATACGTTGCCGTTGACCAGAAAGACGATGGGCTTGTTGCCGACCAGCTTGATCACGTGGTTGCCGGACACGGTCAGGCCCTCGAGCCGCACGATCATCACGGTGGGAGCCGTAGTATCGAGCTGGGCTATGTCGTTGGTCGCATCGAGCGTGGCCGTGCCTCCGCAGTTGTCGCCGCTCAGCGTTCCGGCGTTCGAATCGATGGTCGTCGTGGCGTTGTTGGTGCAGCTCCAGCTCGGAGAGCTGCTGAACGACTGCATCGTGACGTCGACGTTGCTCGGTATGTACGGGAAGCAGCCGGGCGGATTGCTGGGGTTGGTGGGGCAGGGATCGACGCAGTCGAGCATCGAGTCCCCGTCGGTGTCGACATCGGGCACGCCGCAGCCACAGGTTCCGGCCGCGATCTTGTTCTTGTCGTTCGGGCAGCCGTCGTGGCAATCCGCGGTCCCGTCGCCGTCGGTGTCCGTGTCTGCCGCTCCGCAGCCGCAAGCGCCGGCCGCGGTCTTGTTCTTGTCATTCGGGCAACCGTCGTTGCAGTCCGCGGTCCCGTCGCCGTCGGTGTCGGTGTCCGCGACGCCGCAGCCGCACTGGCCGGGCTTGATCTTGTTCGGATCGCTCGGGCACTGATCGAGCTCCACCTCGCACACGAAGGCCAGCGTGCTCGAACAGCTCTTGTCGTTCCATTGGCCGGCAAGATAGTACTCGCCGCAGTCTTCGTTGTTGTTGTTGTTCGGCTCGCCGCTCTTCCAGTTCGTGTATCCGGTGCCGGTGCCGTTGCTCGTGCCCACCCAGAACTGGGTGTTGTCGTTGACCCAGATCCACGTGCCCTCGGTCGCGCTGTCGGTGCTGCCGATCCA
>JBIOJD010000364.1:0-4238 GCA_044450485.1 Polyangiales bacterium
CTCAACCTCCGTGACGGCCACCCCCTTGGCGGCTGCATAGGCTTCGACCTGGTCGCGCTTGATCGGGCCCACGTTGAAGTAGCGCGCCTGCGGGTGCGCGAAGTAGAGCCCGCTGACCGAAGCCGCAGGCAGCATGGCCAGACTCTCGGTCAGCTCCATGCCGATCTGCGGCGCGTCGAGCAGCGCGAACAGCGTCCGCTTCGGTGTGTGGTCGGGACACGCCGGATAGCCGAACGCGGGCCGGATGCCGCGATAGCGCTCTGCGATCAGGTCGTCGTTGCCGAGCCGTTCATCCTTGCCGTAGCCCCAATCCTTGCGCGCGCGCTCGTGCAGAAGCTCTGCGAACGCCTCGGCCAGGCGGTCCGCGAGCGCTTTGACCATGATCGCGCTGTAGTCGTCGTGCTCGGACTCGAAGCGCTTGGCGAGCGCCTCGGCGCCGAGCCCCGCCGTCACGGCGAACGCGCCCACGTAGTCGGGCACGGGCGACGAGAGCTCGGCCACGAAATCCGCAAGCGAGGTGCACGGCGCATCGCCGAGCTTCTGCTGCTGGCGCAACATGGCAAAGCGCGCGACTTCCTTGGTGCGCGCGGCATCCTCGAACAGCACGATGGTCTCGCCGTCGCTGCCGGCGGGCCAGAACCCGTAGACGGCGTTGGCGGTGAGCAAGCGCTGCTCGACGATCCGGCCGAGCAGTTTCTGTCCGTCGGCGAGCAGCTCGCGCGCAGCCTTGCCCCGGGTCGGGTGTGCGAGGACCTCGGGGTACTTCCCGCGAATTTCCCAGGCGTGAAAGAAGAACGTCCAGTCGATGTAGCGCGCGATCCCCGCCAGCGGGAACGCTTCGAGCACCCGGCGACCAATGAACGAAGGCGTGGCGATCTGCGCGGCGCCGTGGTCGAGCTTGGGCCGTCGCGCGCACGCCTCCGCGTAGGTGTAGCTCTCGGCCGCGCGCTTGCGGGCGTGCAGGCGGCGCAGGCGCTCCTGATCCTCACGGTTCTTGCGGTCGAGCTCGCGCCGGCGCTGCTCGTCGAGCAAGTCACTGACGACCCCGACCACGCGTGAGGCGTCGAGCACGTGCACGGTCGGACGCTGGTAGCTCGGGGCGATCTTGACCGCGGTGTGCTCGCGGCTGGTCGTGGCGCCTCCGATGAGCAGCGGCAAGTCGAGCTCTCGACGCTCCATCTCCTTGGCGACGTGGGTCATCTCCTCGAGCGACGGCGTGATCAGGCCGGAGAGCCCGACGATGTCTGCCTTGTGCTCGAGCGCAGCGCCGAGGATCTTGTCGACCGGCACCATCACGCCGAGGTCGATGACTTCGTAGTTGTTGCAGCGCAGCACGACCGCCACGATGTTCTTACCGATGTCGTGAACGTCACCCTTGACCGTGGCCACGACAATTTTGCCCTGCGCGCGCGCGCCCGATACCTGCTGCTCGGCCTCCATCATCGGCTGCAGGTAAGCCACGCCCTGCTTCATCACGCGTGCGCTCTTGACCACCTGCGGCAAGAACATCTTGCCGGCGCCGAACAGGTCGCCCACGACCTTCATGCCGTCCATCATCGGGCCTTCGATCACGGACAGCGGCCGCTTGTACTTCTCCAGCGCTTCGGCCACGTCGGCGACGATGTGGTCGCTCACGCCGTGCACGAGCGCGTGCTCGATGCGCTTCTCGACGGGAGCATCGCGCCATGCGAGATCGAGCTCGCGCTTCTTGCCTCCGCCTTTGAAGCGGTCGGCCAGCTCGACCAGGCGCTCGGTGCCGTCCGGCCAGCGGTTCCACAGCACGTCCTCGATCCGCTCGCGCAGCTCGGGCTCGATGTCTTCGTAGACCATGAGCTGGCCCGCGTTGACGATGCCCATGTCGAGGCCGGCCTTGATCGCGTGGTACAGGAACGCCGCGTTGATCGCCTCGCGCACGGCATCGTTGCCACGGAACGAGAACGACAGGTTGCTGATGCCGCCGCTCACGTGCACGCCCGGGCAGCGCTGCTTGATCTGGCGCGTGGCCTCGATGAAGTTGATCGCGTACTCGTCGTGCTCTTTGATCCCGGTGGCGATCGCGAGCACGTTCGGATCGAACACGATGTCGCTCGGCTCGAACGCGAGCTTCTCGGTCAACAGCCGGTATGCGCGCGCGCAGATCGCGACCTTGCGCGCGATGGTATCTGCCTGGCCGGTCTCGTCGAAAGCCATCACCACGACCGCCGCGCCGTAGCGCTGGACCCTGCGAGCATGCTCGAGGAACACCTGCTCGCCCTCTTTGAGACTGATCGAGTTGACGATGCTCTTGCCTTGCACGCACTTGAGGCCGGCCTCGAGCACTTCCCACTTGGAGCTGTCGATCATGATCGGCAGCCGCGCGATCTCGGGCTCGGTCGCGATCATGTTGAGGAACGTGGTCATGCAGCGCTCGGACTCGAGCATGCCCTCGTCCATGTTGACGTCGAGGATGTTCGCGCCGCCCCGCACTTGATCGAGCGCGACCTCGAGCGCTTCGCCGAACTTGTCTTCTTTGACGAGGCGCAGGAATTTGCGCGAGCCCGCGACGTTCGTGCGCTCGCCCACCATCTGGAAGTTGCTGTCGGGACGGATCACCAGCGGCTCGAGCCCGCTCCACATCGCGAACGGCTGGCGCGCGGGTGGCTTTCGGGGCGAAAGGCCGTCGAGCGCCTCGGCCACGGCGCGGATGTGCCGGTCGGTCGTGCCGCAGCAGCCGCCCACCACGTTGACCAGGCCCGCCTGTGCGTACTCGCGCAGCAGCTCTGCGGTGCGCTCCGGCGCCTCGTCGTACTCGCCAAACGTGTTGGGTAGGCCGGCGTTGGGGTACACGGCAAGGAACGTCGGCGCGTTGCGCGAGAGCTCCTCGACGTACGGCCGCATCCCGACCGCGCCGAGGCCACAATTGAGGCCGACGGTCAGCGGCTTACAGTGCTCGACCGAGAGATAGAACGCATCGATGGTCTGGCCGGAGAGCGTGCGGCCGCTCTGATCGCTGATCGTGCCGCTGATCATGATCGGCAGCTCGACGCCGCGCTCGTCGAACACCTCGAAGATCGCGAGCAGCGCGCACTTCGCCACCAACGTGTCGAAGATGGTCTCGACCAGCAGGAGATCCACGCCGCCGTCGATCAGCGCGCGCACCTGCTCGGCATACGCGGTCTTGATCTGATCGAAGCTGAGCACGCGGAACGCCGGATCGTTCACGTCGGGCGACATCGAAAGCTGCTTGTTCGTGGGCCCGATGGCGCCTGCTACGAAGCGCGGCTTGCCGGGTGTCTTGGCCGTCCACGCGTCGGCGGCCGCGCGCGCCAGAGCAGCGGCGGCCAGGTTGAGCTCGGTCACGGTGTGCGAGAGGGCGTAGTCGGCCTGCGAGATCGCGTTGGCGTTGAACGTGTTGGTCTCGATGATGTCGCTGCCGGCGGCAAGATAGGCCTCGTGGATGTCGCGGATGACCTCGGGACGCGTGAGCACGATCAGCTCGTTGTCCCCCTTGAGCTCGTGGTCGTGGTGCGCGAACGGACCCGCATGAAAGTCTTCGCGACCGAGCCCGCGCGCCTGGATCATGGTGCCCATGGCGCCGTCGAGCAGCAGGATGCGCTCGCGCAGGAGCTGTTCGATCAGCGCGCGTTTGCTCGAAGTCATGGCTCGTTCTCCGATCGGTCGGCGGTCGCGTCGCTCGCGAGCTTGTCCGCAAGCGCAGTCACCACGCCGAAGCGTGGGCTCCTGCGCTCACGCGAGCTGACCTCGCAGCTCCGCACGTGGAGGCCTGCTTGCTGCAGCAGCGCCCGCAAGCTCGCCGGCGTGAATCCGGGCTGCACGTGGCCGTAAGCCGCCGTGGTCTCCATCTGCTCGTGCGCGTCGAGCGTGACGATCACCAGCTCGCCTCCGGGCCGCAATACCCGGCTAGCCTCACCGAGCACGCGAGCGGGGTCGTTTGCGCATGCGAGCGCGTTGAACAGCAGCGCCTGATCGAAGGTGTCCGATCGCAGGGGCAGCGCGTGCATGTCCGCGCACACGAAACGCGCGTGCTGCATGTCGCGCAGCCGGCGTTTGGCGGCGTCGATCACGCGCGGGCTGAGATCGAGACAGCAATACGATCGCGCGCGCGGGGCGAGCAGCTCGGCGATCGTCCCGTCGCCCGAGCCGAGGTCGAGCACGTCTCCCAAACGCAGCATGCCCGCGAACGCGCGACAGGTGGCCTCCCAGGTGCGACCCGGCGAGTAGTGGCGCTCCATCTCGCC
>JBIOJD010000365.1:0-4234 GCA_044450485.1 Polyangiales bacterium
CGTTGCGCGGCGCCCGGCTCGAGCTGCCAGACGGCCCGGTTCCGGCGGTGGGTCGCGAGGCCGTCGAGCGCACCCGCCGAGCGCTCGACCCGATCTGGGGCTTCGACCGCGAGGCGGGTTGAGCTCGCGGCTCAGGACCGCTTCGCGATCTGCTCGAGCCCCCAACGCGCGGCTTCACGCACCACCTCGGATGCGTCGCCTTCGGCCGCACGCTCGAGCACTGGCAACGCGCGCTTTGCGCCGCGGTTGCCGAGCACGATCGCGGCGTTGCGAGCGACGCCCTCGCGCTTGGGTCTGCGCAACGGTGACCCGGCGAACGCTTGCGCGAAGGTTGCGTCATCGAGCTCGAGCAGCGTCTCGGCGGTCAGGTCTTCGAAGCGTCCGCCGGGTGCAAACGCCGCCAGAGCCTGAGCGGAAGATGCTTGGCCATGGTTCCACGGGCACACGTCTTGGCACGCATCGCAGCCGAAGAGCCAGTCCGCGATGGGCTCCCGCAAGGCTTCGTCGATCGGTCCTCTGTGCTCGATCGTGAGGTACGAGATGCAGCGCCTCGCATCGAGCACGCGCGGGGCGACGAACGCCTGCGTCGGGCACCCGCGCAAGCACGCTTCGCACTCGCCGCAGCGTTCGCGCATCGGAGCATCGGGACGGAGCTCGGCCGTGGTGACGACGCTGGCCAAGAATACGTGCGAGCCGATCCCGGGCACGATCAGGCAGCAGTTCTTGCCGATGAAGCCCACCCCGGCGCGCTGCGCCCAAGCGCGCTCGAGCAACGGCTTGCTGTCCACGGCCCGGCGCGCGGCATGCCCCGCCGCGGACAACAGCTTGACCAGCGGCCGCAGCCGGCGCTCGAGCACGTTGTGGTAATCGCGTCCCTGCGCGTAGCGCGCCACGCGCCCTGGGTGAAGACCACTCGCACCCTGCCCTGTCGCGTAGGGCGCCGCCATCGCGATCACGCTGCGCGCACCGGGCAACATGCCGGCGTGACCAGGATCCGCGCGCACCGCGGACGTGCGCTGCATGTAGTCCATGCTCCCGTGATAGCCGGCCGCGAGCCATGCTTGCAGGCGCTCGGCGTCTTCCGGCAAGGGCTCTGCGGCGGCGATGCCCACGCGCGCGAACCCGAGCTCGAGCGCGAGCGCCTTCACGCGCGCGGTGAGCTCATCGGACGCGCCGACGGGCGCGGCGAGCGCGCGGTCAGCCGATGGCATCGTAGGGCCGGGCACCCAAGGGCACAGGCGCGCGCATGCCGAGCCCGCCTTCGCCTTGCGCAGGCACAGCGGGTCCGCTCGGATGCTCGCCGGGATCGTTGAGCGGTCCCTTGCCCGGCTGCGGCGTGCCCGGTGGATGCGGCAAGATGAACGGTCTGGCGTTGAACGTGCCGCACTGGCGCTCGTTGCGATAGAAGCCCCAGTGGACGTAGACGCGACCATCGCCGGACAGAATGGTGCGGGGCGGCGTCGGATACGGCGCGGCGCCCATCACCGCGTCGAACGCGGCGTGGTCGAAAGGCAGAAAGCCGCTGGTCTCGATGATGCCGATCTGATGCACCGAGCCATCGCCGTTGAACACGATCTCGAGCTCCGTGTGCAACGAGTAGTCGCCGTAGGGACCACCGGCGAGCGGTAGATTGCTGAGGAAGTCCTCCGCGAACTTGCGGTGAATGCGGCGGTGCACCATCGACAGGAAATTGGCGAATGGATCGGCCGCGGCGTTCAGAGCGGTCTGATCACCCGGCCGCACGTTGGGCACGAAGTTCTCGATCGCGGCGCGGAACTGCTTCCAGGATTTCTGGCGTCCTCCGCCTGCCGCGGTCGAACGACGCTGCGCCACGTACGCCTCGCGCTGCTGCCTCAGCTCGTCGGCGCCGAAGGTGTCCTCGAACTGCGACCACGACACGCGCAGATTCACCGCGTTTTGGGCGCGCTGTCCCGTGCGAGTGTTGCGCTCGCTCGTAGCCTTGCCCGGCTGCATGGCGCCGCCGGCCTCACCCGGACCCTGTCCGGGCGGCGACTTGCGGATGCGAAACGTGCCTGCGCCATCGTGGATCACGATCGTCTCGGGCTCACCCCCCTGCAGCGGCGCACCCGAGGCGCGCGAAGGTGCAACCTCGGGTGAAGGCGCAGCCTGCGCCTGGCCTGAAGGCCGCGCAGCCATGGCCAGCGCCTGGCGCAGCCCGGCTGACGGGTTGGATGGGTGCTCGGGCGTGTGCTCGGCCTCGCGCTCGGTCGCCGGCCTGTCGTTCATACCTTTGACGTCGTGTAGATCGGCCACGTCGGTCTTGTTCGCGTTGCCTTCGTCCTGATCGGGCTTGGTCGGCCCCGCGCTGCTCGGCTGCTGATCGTCGCGCTGCATGTTCCGCATGCGAGCCACGGTCTCTTCTTGCACTCGCCGATTCTCGTCCGCGATGAACTTCGCATTGTCGGGCTTTTCGACGTCCGGGTTGTCGCTCTTCTGCGTGATCGCGAGCGGCCGATCGGTGGGCGTCGGCAGCGGGCGGGGCTCCACCGTAGGCGTCGGTTGCACGAGCTCCGGCTTGACCGGCGAGGGCTGAGGATCTTTCTTGGCCTCGGCCTCGGGCTGCTTCGGCTCCGGCTGCTTCACCTCGGGCTTCACCTCGGGCTTCGCGACCTCGGCAGGCTTGGGCTCGGGCTTGGGCTCGGCGGCTGGCGGCGTGCTCTCTTCGGTCAACGGCGCGAGCTCGAGCTCGACCACACCGTGTTGCTCCTTGGCGGGCGCGCGCAACAGCACTCCCGCAAGCGCTCCGAGCGCCTCGTAGACCGGTAGATGGATGCAGAGCGACGCCAACAAGGCGAGGCAAAACACCGCTAGACTGGGGCGCAAGAGCCGCACGCCGTGCTCCGATTCGCGAGGCAGCCTACCACAGGGTTCCCCCTCGGTCCCGCCGGCTGCCAGCTCACTTCTGGCAGCGGTACGAGACGGCGCGCAAGGCTGCGCTGTCGCGGTGAAGCTGGGGGAATTCCGCGATGAGCAAGACGGCTTGCGAACCGGCGCAAGCCGCAGCGACCTGCGTGAACGCGTGCGCATCTTCGTAGAATTGCTGCTCGCCGCGCGCACGCTCGAGCTCGCGGTCGAGCCAGTTGATACCCACGAAGTAATCCCCGCCATATGTTCGGGGGGTCGCCGCCACGACGCCGTTCATGCAGGGCAAGAGCGCTGGCCGGCCCACTCCGTCAGCACGACCGACGCGCGCCGGAGCCTGCGCGCGCTCACCCGACGCCGGCACCCGCGCGAGATAGAGCCCGGTCTTCTGGCCCGCGTGCCGGTCCCGAAAACCGAGCACCACGTGATCCCCGAGCGCGAAGAGCTGCGGCGTGGCCGCAAAATGCACGAGCGGGACGAGGGTGCGCGGAGGCGCGCGCCGATCCCAGAACACGATCCGGCTGTGAAGCTCCTCACCCTGCAGCCAGTTCTCCGCCCACGCCATCACCGTGCCGCGCGCATGCGCGCTGATCGATGGCGCGGACGCCAGGCGACCTGGCTCGGACACCACCTGTGGGCTCTGCTCGGGCTCGCCGAGCGACGCCCACCACACGCGTTGCGCCTCCGGCGAGCCGTCGTGCCACACGACCTCGAGGCCGCGCTCGCCGCGCGCCAGCGCGACGCCTTCGCTCAAGCCGCCAGCCACACCGATCGCGGTGCTGCTCGCGAGCGCGAGCTCGGACGTGAGCCGCAACAACGCGACGCCACCGGGCTCGTCCTGCTTGCCGTGTGTAGGGTGCAGCAAGCACGCGACTGCGAGACCGTTGCCTTCGGTGGTCGCTGCGAGACCGCCCTCGCAGCGCACCCCGAGCCGCACGGCGGGGTACCGGGCTCGACCCTCCCCGTCCAATCTGCGCCCGAAGAGGCCCGAGGGCTCGGACCAGAGTGCGATCACCCCGGCGCCGAGCGCCACCAGCTCGACGCCATCGATCTGCTTTGCGTGCGTGCGCGTGACCTCGTGCTCGGCGCCGAGCTTGCAGAACTGTCGGCCTCCGGCACCATCACACGCGCACAGCGCGAGCGACAGCCACAGCGCCCGCGCGCTCAAAGCGCTCCGCGAGCGCGCAGGATGCGCTCGATCTCCTGGCGACGTCGTGCGAGCTCCTCTGGGTCCTTGGCCGGCTGGAAGCGTCCGTTTTCCCCATCGCGCTCCACCTCCAAGCACGCACACGAGAGAAACGCCGACAGCTCGCCGACCAAGTGCTCGAACTGGATCGCCTCGCGCCCATCC
>JBIOJD010000366.1:0-4222 GCA_044450485.1 Polyangiales bacterium
CCGGCATGCCTTCGCCGAAACCGGAGAACGAGCGCGACAGCGGCTCGCCCTCCACGCGCTCCTCGACCACGAACGGGATGCCCGTCTCGTCCGACTCGACCGCGATCACCCGAGCGACGTTCGGATGCTCGAGCTCGGTCAGTGTCTTGGGCGTCCGCACGAAGCCGTCGACCACCTTGGCGCGCAGCGCGAGCTCGGGTCGCAACAACTTCACCACGAGCTTCTTGCCTCCGCCCTTACGGTCGGTGGCGAGGTAGGTGTCGTAGACCTCGCCCGTGACGAGCAGCTCGTCCAGCGCATAGCGCGCGCCGAGCACGTCGCCCGCACGACTCTCCGTAGGCGACTTACCCATCGCTACCCGAATTATCGCCGACTCGGGACCGGGTACCAAGCATCGCGCGCGGATGGACCGTCGATGCGGTGACCGGCGTGATGAGAGGTGGGCCAAGCGGCGTGCAACGCTACATGCGCGCACGGAGGATCGCTGGGCAGCAGTTGGCTAGAGCGCCCCTCGGCCACGGGCGAGCGCGGTGCACAGCTCGAGCAGGGCTGCGGCTTCACGAAGGCGCTCGGTGATGGCCTTCGGGCTCATGTCGATCTTGCCTTCGAGGCGGCGCGCCGGGTCGAGATCCGAAAGCACGCTGGCTAGCCGGAGGCGGGCCGTGATCGCCTGCTCGCTCATGTCGGTTCGGAATGAGCTCATCGGTCCTGCTCCATCAGCTTGATCACGTCGGCTTGGTCCTGGGGCCGACCCGCAGCCAGTTTCATCGCGATCAACGCCTCCCGCGAGACGACCGAGATCGGTGTGACCTCGGTTTGGCGACGCGCGCGGCTTTGCCATGCAGGCTCGAGGTTCTGATCCACGAGGATGAAGTCCACGCTCATGAGCTGACCTGCGACGAGCTTGTTCACGCGGCGCATCTCCATTCCGTCCGTGAATCGCATGGGCAGCGCTTCGAGCGTGTAGCCACAGGCGCGTGCCGCATCCTTGGCCCGCGCCAAGTCCTCGCTTCGAATCAGCAGGTCGATGTCCTTGGTGGCCCGCGGCGCGCCCCAAACGCCCACGGCAAGCCCACCGACGAGCGCATAGTCGACACCGGCGCCGTCTAGCGCACGCACCACCGTCACGAGCTCGTCGAACAGGTTCACGTCAAACGATGGTAGCAGTACATGGCACACCATGCCGAGCTGTTCCGGTCCGCCGGCATGCGTCCGAGGACACCTGCCAACCGTGCGTCGCTGCACTCACGAGCTGGCGGGACCAAGAGGCGGTGGAGGTGGCGGGACGGCCGGCGCGTGGAGCGCCTGCGGCGGTGCCTTCTTCCACAGTCCGCCCTTGCGCGCGCAGCCAAAGGCCCAGGTCAGCCAACGCAATAGGCTCGCCGCGAGCCACAGCGCCCACAGCAGCATGAGCACGCGCCAGATCCACAGTGGCACGCTGTAGACGGTGGGCCGCGGCAGCGCGCTTGCGATTCGATCCGCGTACCAGCGCAGCTCGCCGCCGCTGCTGCCGGCGCCAGCGACCTGCATGTCGGGATTCACGAGCAGGCCGGCATGGACCGCGTCGTAGAGCACACCGAGCATCGCGAGCGTGAGCAGCGCGAGCAAGATCTGGTCGATGTTGTGGACCCAGCGGCTTTGTTCCGGCATGCGCTCGCGATACGCCACGGCGAAGAACCAGCCCACGACGCAAAGCGCGGCCACGGATGGAACCTGAGTCAGGCCGAGGCCGAGCAGCACGAGCTGATGGCTTCGTAACGGACTGTGCGCGACGCGGCCGAGCAGGAACGACACGCCCAGCACGAGCACGAGGTAGCCCCAGAACAGGATCGCGGGGCCCCATGACGGACCCCTCGCCCACAGCAGCCAACGGTCGTGCGGCACGTGGATGGTCACGCGCGCGTTGGCCGCGCCGCGCTCGACGCTCACGGCGGGACCTCGCGTGGCGGCGCGCAGCGGGAGGCTCTGTTGGAACTGCAGCTTGACTGCGTGGCTGCCCGGTCCGAGCGTGAAGGCGAGGCCCTTGCCCTCGATCCGCATCGGCTGCTCTTGGCCATCGAGCGTGAACGACAGCACGCGCGCGCCTTCGGGCAGGCCTACGCGCTCGCTGCCGCCGCGGCTGCTGCGCAACGAGAGCGACAGTGACGCGTTGAGCAACCGCGCACCCGGCGTCAGATCGAGATCGGCCGCGTCGATGGCCACACCGGCACCGGCTGCTGGCGGCGGCCGCACCACGCTCAAGGTCGCGCGCTCGCCCGGCCACGGCAGAAGCAGCAGCTCGTAGCGACCGCCCTGCACGCGGTGGGTCGGCGTCAGCCCCGAGAGCTCGCAATGCCAGATCGGACCGCACACCACCGTGAAGCGCTCGGTCCATGGCCGACCCTCGCTCGCCGCGAGCGCGAGCGTGGGGCTCTGCGTGAGCCGCGAGCTCCACTCGACCGAAGCGTCGTCGCGGCCGAGCGAGACCAACAGCTCGCCTGAGCTCACCTCGAGCGATGAATCGGTCACGAGCTCGCCAGGCAAGAGCGGCACGCGCACCATGATCGGCGTCCCGCTCGGGCTCACGCGGCTGAGCTTCTGGTGGGCTTCCCAGCTCGGGCCGAGCGCGATCGTGCGCTCGAGCAACAGCCACGGCGGCAACGCGGCGCTCTGCAGCGGCCTGCCGAGCTCGACCGAAAGCATGCGGCTGAGCTGCACCGCTTGCTCGACGCGACCATCCTCGCGCACACCGTCGACCTTGAAGCCGCGCGCCTTGGCACGCGCGCGATGCGGTCGGTCCGCGAACGCCAGCGTGAGCGCATCGGTCTCGGGCAGCGGACCTCGCGCCACGACCTCGTGCACCCCCGGCTCGACGCGCACGTGCAGGAAGCCATCGTCGGCGAGCAGCAGCGGCGCGGGGCGGCGGTCGAGCGTGACCTCCGCCGGCACCCAGGTCGCGGCTGGACCGGGCAGGCGTACGCTGGTGCGATCGCCTGCGTGCACTCGCGCCGTCAGCGCGAGACCGGCGTCGCTCACGTCGAGCAGGAGATCGTCGATGGACGCGCAGCTCGGGCGGCACTCGGGTGGCTTGGTCAAGCGATCTTTGAGCTCGGTGAGCAGGGCAGAATCAGGCATGTCCGCGCGTGCCGGTTGCGCGGCGAAGAACGTCGCAGCGCACGCGAGCACTGCGGCAGCGACGGTCGCGAACGGAGTCGCGGTGCCCGAGCCCGGTCGAGTGGGACGGTCGCGACCCGGCGTGGCGCTCCGCAAAAGCAGTGCCAGCAGCGCCGCGAGCAGCGCCACGCGCAGGACCGAGAGCGCGCGGTTCTCGAGCGGCGTGAGCAAGTACACCTGCAGCTGGTGCGCCTTGTCGACCGGTCCAGACCAGTGGAGCTCCCACTGCTTCCACTGCCAGAGCGGAATGCCGGGGCCCATCTGGACCGTTGCCTCGGGATCCTGCTGCAGCGCGCGCTGGGTCGGCTCCGCGTATTGCGACGGCGCGGAGCTGACCGGCAGGGCCTTGCGGGCGACCTTGGCACCCGATCCGGCAAGACTGTCGAGCGCGCCTTGGTCGAGCCACTCGGGGCTCGCATCAGACCGGCCTCGGCGCTCTAGCTCCGGCGCCGCGGCGGGTTGGACTGGAGGCGCTTGCGGCGTCTCGTTCCAACCCGACCACGACTGCGCGAGCTGCGGGTAGATCGCGGTGCGGATCTGGTCGACCGCAAACGACAGGCTCGTGAGCAAGAGCGAGCCCACGACCGCCGCAAACGCCAAACGCGCGAGGTTGCGGAACAGGCCCGCGGGAAGCACGCGCAGCAGCGCGATCGCGCCGAGCAACACGAACCAGATGGCGGTCGGCGCATCGTGCTGCCCGTGCGCCGCGACCAGCGCGAGCAGCGCCAGTGCCGCGGCCGGACGTCCCGCCAGGCGGCCAGCCGCGATCGCGATCAGCAGCACGAAGAAGAAATCGAACAGATCCCAATCCTGCAGCCAGCTCTCGCTGACGCCGTCGGCGCCACGCACGCCGAGCACGCTGAACCCCGGTCCGAGATACAGCCTGGTCGTGAGCGCCTGCACGTCCTCGGACCAACCCACCGCCGGCAGCCGGAAGAGCGCGTGGCTCGCGCGCCACTCGGCCGTGAGCGCTTGCCGCTCGCTGCGCACTTCGACGCCTGCGTGCTTGCCGTCGGCGGAACGCGTGATCAACAGGTCCTCGCCGGCCGCCGAAACGTGCCCGAGCTCG
>JBIOJD010000367.1:0-4211 GCA_044450485.1 Polyangiales bacterium
CCCCCCCCCCCCCCCCCCCCCCGCGCACGCGCTGAGGCGACGCAGCAACGATCCGCTTCTAAATGTCCAAGTTCCTGACGTTCATCGCGTTCTTGTCGATGAACTCGCGGCGGGGCTCGACCTCGTCGCCCATCAGCACGCTGAACATGTCCTCGGCGCGGACCGCGTCGTCGATGCGCACTTCGAGCAGCACGCGCGTCTCTGGGTTCATCGTGGTCTCCCAGAGCGTCTCGGGGTTCATCTCGCCGAGACCCTTGTAGCGCTGGATGTGCAGACCGGCGCGCGCGCGGCTGTCGACGAAACGCCAGAGCGCGTCCACGTTCTCGAGCTCGCTCGATTCATCCGATGCCTTGCCGTTCTTGTCGAGCTCGGCCGCGACCAGCGGTGGCACGCCGAGCGTGGAGCGCACGGTGTCGTGGATCTCGCGCAGCTGCACGTAGTCGCTGCGGCTCAGCAGCCCGAAGTCGATCACGAAGCCTCGGCTCGCCACGCCGCGGCGCACGCGCAGCTCGAGCTTCAGGCATGCGTGCTCGGCGTCGTCGCGCAGCTCCGCTTCGAAGCCGAGGTCGGGATGCGTGCGCGCGAGCTCGGCCCGCACCGTCTCGACCGCCTGCTCCACCGCCGCCCGGTCGGTGAGGCTCTCGACGCGCAGGTCGGTGCCGCGCACGAACGCGAGCAGCACGGCGGGATCGATCTCGCGCTCGAGCCGCGACAGCAGCTTGCGCGAGCGCAGCAGTTGCTCGAGCATCCGCCGCAGCGGTGCACCGGTGAGCACGGTGTCGCTCTGCTTGGCGCGCACGAGCAAACCATCCGTGCCCGCATCGAGCAGGTACTCCGCGAGCGCGTCGTCGTCCTTGAGGAAGCGCTCTTTCTTCTGACGCGTGACTTTGTACAGCGGGGGCTGCGCGATGTAGAGGTAGCCGCGCCGGATCAGCTCGCCCATCTGTCGGTAGAAGAACGTGAGCAGCAGCGTGCGTATGTGCGAGCCGTCGACATCCGCGTCCGTCATGATGATCACGCGGTGGTAGCGCAGCTTGTCGATCTCGAAGTTGCCGCCGCCGTCCACACCGCAGCCGAGCGCGGTGATCAGCGTGCCGATCTGCTCGCTGCCGAGCATCTTGTCGAGGCGCGCGCGCTCGACGTTCAGGATCTTGCCTCGCAGCGGCAAGATCGCCTGGTTCTTGCGATCGCGGCCTTGCTTGGCGCTGCCGCCCGCGCTGTCACCCTCGACGATGTAGATCTCGCTCTGCGCCGGGTCTTTTTCCTGACAGTCGGCGAGCTTGCCGGGCAGGTTGCTCAGGTCGAGCGCGCCCTTTCGCTGCACCATCTCGCGCGCCTTGCGCGCCGCGTCGCGCGCGCGCGCGGCGATCACTGCTTTCTCGACGATGCGCTTGGCGGTGTCGGGGTTCTCTTCCAGAAACTGGCCGAGACGCTCGTTGACGACCTGCTCGACGATGCCCTTGACCTCGCTGGAGACCAACTTGCTCTTGGTCTGCGAATCGAAGCTCGGGTCCGGGTGCTTGATCGACAGCACTGCGGTCAGACCCTCGCGCACGTCCTCGCCGCTCAGGCCTTGCTTCAAGTCTTTGAGCAAGTTGCCGCCGCCGCCGTAGGTGTTGACGGTCTTGGTCAGCGCGGCGCGAAAGCCGGTGAGGTGCGTGCCGCCGTCTTTGTTGTTGACGTTGTTGGTGTACGGGAAGATCTGCTCGTTGAACGAGTCGTTCCATTGCATGGCGAGCTCGACGCGCACGCCCTCGCGCTCGGCGTCGATGTAGATCACGTCTTGATGCAAGGGGAGCTTGTTCTTGTTGAGCAGCGTGACGAACTCGCGGATGCCGCCCTCGAAGTGGTAGTACTCGCTGCGGCCGCTGCGCTGATCCTCGAAGCGGATCTGCAGACCGGCGTTGAGAAACGAGATCTCGCGCAGGCGATTGTTGAGGATGTCGTACGAGAACTCGGTGTCGGTGAAGATCGCCGTATCGGGCTTGAAGGTGAGCTTCGTGCCCGTGCGATCGGTCACGCCGAGCGGCTTGAGCGGGGCGACTGGCACGCCGCGGCGGTACTCTTGGACCCAGACCCGGCCCTCGCGGCAGACCTCGAGCTTGAGCGACTGGCTGACCGCATTGACCGCGCTCACGCCCACGCCGTGCAAGCCCGCCGAGACCTTGTAGCTCTCGTTGTCGAACTTGCCGCCCGCGTGCAGCACGGTCATCACGACCTCGGCTGCGCTCACGCCGCGCTCGTGCATGCCGACGGGGATGCCACGGCCGTCGTCCTCGCAGGTCACCGAGCCGTCGCTGTGGACGGTCACGGTGAGGTTCACGCAGTAGCCGGCCAGGTGCTCGTCGACCGCGTTGTCGACGGCTTCCCACACCAGGTGGTGCAGACCCGTGCCGTCGTGCACGTCCCCGATGTACATGCCGGGGCGTTTGCGGACCGCCTCCAGACCCTCGAGGACCTGGATCGATCCCTCTCCGTACTCAGTTGCCATGCCTAAGCTCGAGAGCGGTGCGGGTGTCCTGGACGGGTTGAAAAGGGGGTGTGTGGGCCCGGCTGAGGCGGGCTTTGTGCGCTCTCGGAACGCGCACGAAAAGATACCTTTTCCCACCTGATCGGGCAACCACTAATCGCGCGTTTTCCGCGCAAAACCGCGGGAAAATTCGCTCCTCAGGTGGGCCTGTTCAGGCGACGCGTTCGTCGATGTCGCGAGGGCGGGGATGCACGCCCGAATCGGCTGTCGCCATGACCTGCGCCGACCCGGCCGGCTCGCTGCTCGCCTGCATGAGCGATGCGCCGCTTTCGCTGTTCCAGCGGCGCAGCTCGGCGCGCGGCTGACCGTCCACGTGGTGGATCACCAGGTGCGTGCACGGCGCGTCCGCCACCTTGCCTTCGGCGTCGAGGTCGTCCACGGCCCAGCCGCCGAGGTTCACGTAGGTCACGCCTTGCGCGATCGCCTCCATCACGGGCGCGTGGGTGTGACCCATCACCACGAAGCGCGCCGGCATCAGCTTGGCGACGGCCGCGGCTCCACGGCGCAGCGCCGCGCGCTGGTCGATCACGCGCGACGACTTCATCCAAACGTAGATACCGGTTCCGCACAGCACCGCGAGCGGCGCGACGTAAGCCGCCGGCACGAGCTCGCTCAGCAACAGCGAGGCGAGCAGCAACGTCACGGCCGCGATCGCCATGGCCAGGTCGAGAAACACGCTGCGCAGGATCGCGAAGAAGCCCCCGGTCACCGGCCTGGCCGAGAGCGCAGCGAGCGCGTGCAGCTACTCGCGGCTCATCCGCAGGCGTGCCGCCACGTCTCGCATGTGTCGCTCGTGCTCGGCGCGCAGCTCGTGGGCGCCAGCGCTGACCTGCTCGCGCCAGGCCCGCATCATCGCGAACACCGCGCGTCCAAAACGATGGCCGAGGTGGAACGCGCCCTGCAGCCCCATCGCAAACGCCATGCGCACGTAGTGGACCATGGTCTTGCCGTCGTGGTCGGCCATGCCGAGCCCACGCGTGGGCCGCACCACGTAGCGCATCAGGATGTCGGAGAACGAGTAGGCGATGCGGCGTGGGTCGCCTGGCGACACCGGCATCAGCACGTGCTTGTAGCTGCACGTCTCGTCGTACTGATGGCCGTGCTCGACGTAGAGCAGGCCCTCGACGTAGTAGAACCAGTGCCGGAACTCGATCCGCGCTTCGAAGCTCGCGACCGTGGCCGGGTCGCTCGGCGCAGGCGCGCGGTCGACCAGCGCCTGCACGAACGCCGCCCGCGCGGGCTCCCAATAGAACTCCACGTCGTGGTTGCCGCGGATCAGCACGAGCGAGTGCCCGTCGGCCACGAACTGCGCCAGCTTCCTGAAAACCATGTCGTGGCGCTCGGCCACGGCACGCATTTTCTGCACGGCGTGATCGTGCGCGGTGCCGAGCCCGTGCGTGTGCTCTTCCTCGGTGAGCGGCGTCTCGAGCTCGGTGCCGAGCGCGGGCGCGATCGACATGCCCATCAGGTCGACGAGGTCACCGGCGATGATCAGCTTCCACGGCCGCGCTGGATCAGCCTGCTCGCGGTAGTGCTCGAGCATGGCGGACAGGTCGCGGTCGAGCCGAAGCACTTGGCGCAGGCGCGAGACGGTCCACGGTCGCGCGTGCTGGACCAGGTCCGAGCCCAGGTGCACGTCGGAGAAGAGCAGGTAGTTGGTCTGCGACGGGGGGAGCGAGGG
>JBIOJD010000368.1:0-4210 GCA_044450485.1 Polyangiales bacterium
AACGACGCATTGAAGCGGCGCACGCTGGAGAAGCCCGCGCTGAACGCGACCTGCGTGAGCGGCAAGTCGGTGTCGTGCAAGAGCTGTTTTGCGAGCGCGAGCCTTCGCGTCTGGGCCAGCTCGAGCGGTGACACGCCGAGCTCTGTTTGCAAGGCCCGGCGCAAGTGGCGACCGCTGACGCCGAGCGTGGCACCGAGCTCGTCGACCGAGCCGTGATTCAGAAAGCCTGCGTCGATGCGTGCCGCCGCTGCGCGCACCAGGCGCGGCACGGAGTCGACCGGTGCACAGCCGGGCGCGAGCTCGGGCCGGCAGCGGAAGCAAGCGCGAAAGCCCGCGCGCTCGGCCTCGGCAGCGCGTGCGAAGAACTCGCAGCGGGCGCGACCCGGCATGCGAGCCGGGCAGATCGGCCGGCAGTAGACACCGGTCGTGGTCACGCCCACGAACAGCAGACCGTCGAAGCGACGGTCGCGCGCGAGGATCGCGCGGTAGCAGGTGTCGGCGTCAAGCGTCACGCCTAGCGGTGTAGCGCAAGCGGCAGATGCCGTCTGGCCGTTTTCGGACCCCAGCACGATTGAACTTGAGCCGCAGCTCTTGTGCATGCGATCAGACGGAGATAGTCGTTGCGGAAAGGCGAGGCGAGGCAGGTTGAGCACGCGGCAATGGATTCGGGGATGGCTGCTGTCAGCCTTGGCGCTCTCGGCGCTGGGTGGGCGCGCGCGCGCGGATGAAGATTCGGACAAGGCCGCCGCCGAAGCGCTCTTCGACGAGGGCCGCAAGCTCATGGGCGAGGGCAAGTTCGACGAGGCTTGCCCGAAGCTCGAGGCCAGTCAGCGCCTCGATCCCGGCGTCGGCACACTCTTGAACCTCGCCGATTGCCTCGAGAAGCGCGGCAAGACCGCGAGCGCATGGGCGCAGTTCCGCGAAGCCAGCTCTGCCGCGCACAAGACCGGGTCGCTCGAGCGTGAGGAGATCGCCCGCACGCGTGCAAACGAGCTCGAGGCCAAGCTGGCGTATCTGACCATCGAGACGTGGAAGGGCCAGCGCGTGCAGGTCACGCGCGACGGCTCGGCAGTCGACGAGGCCGTGCTCGGCTCGGCCATTCCGGTCGACCCGGGCGAGCACGTGATCTCCGCGTCCGCGACTGGCAAGCGCTCGTGGTCGACGACGGTCACGGTGGGCGAGGCGAGCCGGGTTTCGGTCGCGGTTCCGATTTTGCCCGATGAAGCCCAAGCGCCTGGCGCCGCGCCAGGAGCAGCCGCAGGGGCCACGGCTCCGACTGCCAGCGATTCGGGCAGTGGCGCGAGCAACTCCAGCTTGCGCATCGCGGCCGTGGCCGTGGGCGCAGTCGGCGTGATCGGGATCGGCCTCGGCATCGGGTTCGGCGCGGATGCGATGTCGAAGTGGAGCGACGCCAAGGCGCACTGCAACCCGTACCCCTACTGCGGCGCGGAGGGACAACGCCTCGGGGACCGAGCCAAGACCAGTGCGACGATCTCCACGATCGCGTTCGCCATCGGCGCGGCCGGCATCGCAGGCGGGATCGTGCTGTGGGTGAACGCGCCGAGCAAGCACAGCGAATCGCAAGCGTCGGTTGCGTTCGGTCCGGGCAGCGTCGCGCTGCGAGGGAGCTACTGAGCATGCGCGACCTACGCTCGTGCGCGCTCGCGCTGCTGATCGCGAGCTGCTGTGGCTGCAACCTGTTGCTCGGCATCGAGCCGCTCAAGGGAACCAAGCCCGGCGACGGCGGGATGGACGGCGGATCGAACAAGGGCGATGCGTCGGCGAATCACGGTGACGGCGGGATGGACGCGGGCAAGGATGCGGGCAAGAAGCCGACTGGCAAGGGCGACGCAGGCGGTAGTGGCGACGCAAGCTCCGACGCTGCGACCGAGGCCGGCTCCACAACATCCGAGGCCGGCGCGCCAGACACCGGCACTGGAACGCAGGACGATGGCGGCGGCGGTCCGACCACGATCACGGTGCACGGCAAGGTGATCGACTACTTCCGTCATGCGGTGTCCGCCGTGGACGTGACCGTGGGGGACAAGACTGCGGTCACCGCCAACGACGGTACGTTCGACGTCGTCGGGGTGACGACGCCGTATGACGTGAGCATGGTCATCAGCGTCGATGGTGAGCGCTTGGCCTGGGTGTATCAGGGCCTGACACGCAGCGATCCCACGCTACAGGTGTATCGCGGGCTGACCAGCCGTAGCGGCGAAGTGAAGATCAACATCAGCAACGTAACCTTTCCCCTGGCTACGTCATCCTCGTCATCGGAGACGATCGACAGCGATTACGCCGGTCCGGACGGAGAGTTCGAGCTCTCGATCGACCAAATGGCTACGGATTACAGCGGCGCGAGCTGGCGTGGCCCGTCGACCACCCAAGTCGCGGCGCACGCTCTGCGTTGGAACCATGCGACGAGCGGGCAGAGCTTGCCCACGACGTTCGTCGCGCACGACACGCACCCGGTGGGCTTGGACGAGACCTCGGCTGCAATGGTCACCTTCGATCTCAACTCGAGCCCCGGGCTCACGAACGGCATGGTCTCGGGCACGGTCACCAACCCCACCTCGGCAGACCGCTCGAACCAAGTCTACGTGCGCTGGGACGACGACGCAGTGATCCAGATCGCCGACGACGGGGCGGCCACGAACGCCTTCTCGTACGTCGTGCCCGCGTTGCCGAACGCGGCAATGGTCGTGGCCGCGACCAAGGGCTACGCGTCCACGCCACCGTATGCGGCCGCGTACCAAGACGCGTTGGCAGCGGGTCAGACGGGCGTCTCGCTCACCATTCCGGCGGCACCGGTCCTAGCGCTGCCGGCTGATGGCACGGCCGGAATCGGCTCGAGCACGACGTTCCAGTGGACGGGCAGCGCCAAAGTCTTCCTATTCACCGTCGATGCCGACACGACCTATGACACCGTATACGTCGTGACCACGGCCAAGCAGGCCATGATACCGGCTCCTCCGATCTCGGCGTTTGCCGCCAACGTCAAGCTGTACTGGTGGATCGAAACTCACGAAGGTTTCGCGACCGTCGACGACGCGACCGGCCCCGAAGGCATGCTCGACACCATCTCGACTGGCACCATTCGCGGCCCGCGCCGCGGCGCAGGCACCTACACCGAGTCCGAGCACCGCAGCGTCACGACCTCGCCGTGACGCGCCGGCTCTACTTGTTCTTCCAGTCTGCCAGCGCCTTCTTGACGTCGTCGGCGAAGAAGAAGCCATCGGGTTTCTGGCCGCCCAGGGCGTTGGCGCGCTCGGCGAGCGGGTAGGCTTCTTTGTACTTGCCCTTGGCGGCTAGGAGCTGCGCCTTGGTCCACACGTTGAGCCATTCTTCGCTCATTTGAAGCGACTTCTCCACGAGCTGGAGGCCCGCGTCGTAGTCCTTCTTGGTCTCGAGCTGATAGCGGGCAGCGCTGTTCCACGGCCGCCACGCGTCGGTCGTCAACGTGTGCAGGTTGGTCTTGACTTGGGCGTCGGTGTCGACCTCGATCGGCATCGCGACGCGGATCTTCTCCCACTCGAGCGCGAGCGTGGCGTGGGCGTCGTTGAAATCGAGGATCTCGTAGGCGAGGCGCTCGCGCATCGGGATCGCCTGAGGCTTTGCGCTCACACGCAGCAAATCGAGCTCCTGCTTGTAGCCGGCGCCGGTGCCCGCTTGCGTCAGATCCTTGTTGAGGATCAGCGTCCAGCTCGCCTTGCCGGGGATGGCGAAGAACGCGTAGCTGCCCGCGGGGACGGCTTTGCCGCCGATTTTCACGCCGCGGCTGAAGGTGACCTTGGTGACGGCGTTTGCGCCCGCACGCCACAGCTTGTCGTAGGGCACGAGCTCGCCCCAGATCTTGCGACCCTTCACACCTGGGGAGGAGTACTCGACCGTGATGTCGGTGAGCCCGACGGTCTGAGCGACCTTCGCGTTGGGGCTCGGCCGAGGCAGATCGGGCTGCTGGGCGCAGACGCGCGCGGCGAAGAGGATGAGGCACAGTGGCAGTGCGCGCAGGTGCATGGTGGGCTCCTTGGAAGAATGAGTGGTCGCAGCTTTCGGCGATGCGACTCGGGTGTCAAGCGCGAGCGCAGAGAAGGCGCTCGTAGCGATCGATGGCTGGCTCGGGGCCGAAGCGCTCGAGCGCGTCGGCGCGCGCAGCTTCGGCCATCGTGCGCCGGCGCGGCTCGTCGCCGAGCAGCTCGAGCGCGGC
>JBIOJD010000369.1:0-4208 GCA_044450485.1 Polyangiales bacterium
CGATGGAGCGCTTCTACGGCAAGCGCTACGACCGCGACGCGCTGCGCGAGCTCTACGGTCCGGACCTCGCGGTGAACGCGCTCGCGAGCACGCTCGAGCGCGGCAAGCCTCACGAGCAAGCGGCCGCGATCGCGGTGCTCGGCCAAGGTCACGACGTCCGCGCCCTTCCCAAGCTGGCTCGCCAGCTCTCGCACGCGTATCCGCTGGTCCGCCACTTTGCCAAGCGCGCGATCGAGAACATCACGGCCACGCCTCTGCCGATCGACGTCGAAGCGCCCGCAGGCGCGGTCGCCGCGCAAGCGGAGCGGTGGGTCGCTGGGCAGACCGCTGATCACGCCGAGAAGTGAGGCGGCCGCGGGACGGCAGGGTCCTCACAGTGTGCGCTTGAGAGTCGTGATCGCGATCGTGGTCATGCCGAGCGCGAACACGGCGAGGAAAAGTACATGGACGCCGGCCGACGCCAGATCGCCGTTGCGAAACAGAATCGCCTTGAGCGCGGCCACGGCGTGCGTCTCCGGGTCGGCGATGGCGATCACCCGGAGCCAACGCGGAAAGCTCGCGAGCGGATACAGCGCGCCGCTCGGGAAGAACAGGATCACGTTCAGAAAGCCGCTCAGGACCCCGGTGATGCGGGGCTGCGAGGTGCGTCCGAGGACAGCCATCATCATCGCAAGCAGACCGAAGGTGGTGAGTAGCTGCACGGCGAGCAATGCCAGATAACCCGTGATGCCACCGTGCACCTGGCCCCCGGTGAGCAACAGGCCCGACCACAGCACGACGCTGCTCGACACCATCGTCACCACCGTGCCGCTCGCGAGCACGCCGAGCGCGATGTTCAGGCGGCTGAGCGGCGTCGACAGGTAGCTCTCGTGCACGCCCAAGAACCGGTCCATCACCAGGTTGAAGCCGCCGGCGATCATGCTGCCCATGAAGATCGCCATCACCACCACGGCCGGCACGAGGGAGGTGTCGTAGTCTACGCGCGGATACAGCTCTTGCGGCAGCAGCTTGGCTTCTCCGAGGTGCAGCTCGAAGCGAGCCAGCGGGCGGCGGATCGCCGGGAGCGCGGCCGAGATCGCGGCTTGTAGCGCGCCCGCAGCCACCGCATCGACGTTGTCGAGGTACAGCCCGATTCCGGCGCTCTGCCCGCGCCCGAGGTCCGACGAGAAGTGCTGCGGGACGACCACGAAGCCCGAGACCACACCGTCGCGGAGCAAGCTGAGCGCGTGCTGCTCGTCGGACATCGGAATCACCCGCACCGTGCCCGGTCCGTGCTCGAGCGCCTGCAAGGCCCCGAGCAACGCCCGCGCCTGCGGGCCGCGATCGAGCGCCACGACGCCCAGCGGCAGCCCCTTGATCGGTCCTTGCAACGAGTTGCCGAGGATCACGAGGTAGAGCAGCGGCATCAGCACCGCGCTGAAGAGCGTGAGGGGGTTGCGCAACATGCGCCGCAGATCGCGCTCGAACACCGCCAGCGTTCTCACGAGAATCTCCGTGGCAATCCAGCGCGTCGCGCGTCGTTGCTGTTGGCCGCGGTGTCTCGCAGCGAGCGGCCCGTGACGTGGATGAACACGTCTTCGAGACTGATCTGGCTCACGCTCGCCGCCAGCACCTTCACGCGCGCTGCGGTCAGCAGCTCGATCACGCGCGGCAACAGGCCCGGGCCGCCGTCGGCGTGCACCAGCAGGCGCGGCGGCGCGCCCTCGACGCCGTCGAGGCGGTCGAGCTTGCGCACGCCATGGAGCGCGCCCACCGCGCCCGCGACCGTGTCGTCGACCGGCGCATCGAGCGTGAGCTCGATGGTGTCCGAGCCGGGGACGGAAGCCTTCAGCTCGGTAGGCGTGCCGAGCGCCACGATGCGCCCACGATCGACGATGGCCACGCGATCGCACAGCACCTGCGCTTCGTCGAGGTAGTGCGTGGTCAGCGAGATCGTCAGGCCGCCGCCCTTGCGCAGCTCGCGCAACAGATCCCAGATCACGTGCCGGCTCTGCGGATCGAGGCCGATCGTGGGCTCATCGAGAAACAACACCCGTGGCCGGTGGATCAGACCTCGCGCGATCTCGAGGCGCCGGCGCATGCCACCCGAGTAGGTGCTGACCAGATCGTCGCGGCGATCCCACAGCTCGACGCTCTTCAGCAGCTGCTCGATCCGGGCCCGTCGCTGCGCGCGCGGCACGCTGAAGAAGCGCGCGTAGATGTCGAGGTTCTCGTAGCCGGTCAGGTCGAGATCTGAGGTGAGCGCTTGAGGCACCACGCTGATCGCACGCCGCAGCGCGGTTGCGTCTTTGCGCACGTCCACGCCGGCCACCCGTGCTGTTCCCTCGGTGATGGACTGCAAGCCCGTCAACATGCGGATGAGCGTGGTCTTGCCGGCGCCGTTGGGCCCGAGCAGCCCGAACAGCTCGCCGTCTTCCACTTGCAAGTCGACGTGGTCCACCGCCACCAGCTTGCCGAAGCGACGCGTCAGCTGGTGCGCCTCGATCGCGGCGGTCATGGCTTGCGACCCTTGGCCTCGAGCGTCACGTCCGCGGTCATGCCGGGCCGCAGCTCCGCGTCGACCTCGTCCACGCCGACCCGCACGCGAAACGTGCGCACGTCGGGGCGCCCGCGCTTCACGTCACGGTTGAGCGCGAACTCCCCTTCGGCGCCGATCTCGATCACGTGACCCCGAAAGTGGCGGTCCGGAAACGCCACCACGTGGATCTGCGCCGCACCGCCCAAGTGCAGCGCGTGCAGCTCCGTCTCTTCGACATCGATACGCACCCACTGCCGGCCCGAGTCTTCGATGTTCACGATCGGCGTGCCCGGCGCCGCCCATTCCCCGGGCTGCACACTCTGTTCGGCGATCACGCCGTCGAACGGGCTGCGGATCTCCGTCTCCTCGAGCTGCACGCGCGCCAGCTCGAGCGCGGCCTCCGCGCTCTGCACGGCAGCGCTCGCGGTCCGCACCGTGGCGAGCGCTGCGACCACGCGCCCGCGCGTGGCTTGACGGCTGGCGCCCTGCGCAGCGAGGCTGGCGCGCCCAGAGTCCATGCGCGCGCGCGCTGCGTCGAGCGCGGCCTGACTGCTGGCGCCCACCTGCATCAGCCGCTGTGCACGCCCGAAGTCCGCGAGCGCGTCGTCGAGCTCCGCGCGCTGGCGCGCCTCGTCGGCGACCGCTCCGCGCAGGGTCGGCGCGATGGCGTCGGCGTTGTGCTCGGCCTCGTGCAGCGCCTCGCGCGCGTGCTGCACGTTGGCCTGAGCTTCCGCCACCAGCGCCGTTCGCTCGCGAGAGTCGAGCCGCGCGAGCAACTGATCGCGCTTGACGCGGTCTCCCTCGCGCACCAGCACCTGCGCGACCTGACCACTGACCGGAGCCGCGACGGCGGCGACGGGCGCATCGACGAACCCGGCATAGCTGTCCGTGGCACCCCGCATGCAGCTGAGCCCTCCGAGAAACGTCGCGAGCGACAACGCCCACACGTATCGACTGGTTTTCTGGCTCATGGCACCGCGCGCCCGTGAAATAAGCGCGGACGACCCGCGCGCCACCGGGAGTGCTAACTTAGTGGAGCTCCCTGAACCAGGAGAGAACATGGCGGGAATTACCATCAGGACGACTTCCAAAGACTGGTTGGGCTCTCTGGCGAAGGCCTACAAGTCGAAGACGTCCGTGACGCTGGTCGACGACGCGCCACTCGGGGTCGATCCCATCAGCATGACTCTTCTGGAGATGGGCAGACAAGCGAATCTCTCGGCGGCCGACTGGATAGCGGTCTCCATAGGAGTCGGCATGTCGACGGTGGGAGCATGGCTACTCGTAGTCGCCGGCTTGGATCCAGAGCCGTTCAGCAAGTTGGCTGCTGCCCTTGGGGCGGGCACGCTCGCGATGATGGGCGGAGGATTTGCAGCAATCAGGGTGATCACCGGGCACAAGCCTCCGAACGTGAGAGTTTCGCCGACCGGGGGATTCGAGATCGGGTTTGATTGACTCGAAACTGCTTTGATCGAGGCCCGCTTCCCTCTCTCGTCCGGCTGCGCTACATCGCCGTCACCATGTCGCCAAGGCGCCAGCTGTTGCTCGCGACCGTCGCGCTGGCGCTGATCGGTGCGGTCATCGTGTTCGTCGGCCTCGGCAAGGGGATGCTCGAGATTTACGACGAGGGCCTGTACGGCATGTACGGCCGCACCACGTTGCACTTCGACACGTGGCTGCACGTGGTGAC
>JBIOJD010000370.1:0-4195 GCA_044450485.1 Polyangiales bacterium
CAGCTCGTCGAATGTGCTCTCTGCTGCGACGAGCTTCTTGCCTGCGACCCGCAGGAGGTCGGCGTCGTGCAGCACCAGGACTTCGCCGCTCTTGCACAGGCGCACGTCGAGCTCGATGCCGTCCGCGCCTTGCTCGAGCGCTCGCCGCATCGCCAGCAGCGTGTTCTCCGGTGCGCCGCGGCGCGTGCCTCGGTGGCCGTAGAGCCGCGGGGGGCCCGGGCGCGGCCGAACCAGCGCAGACGGCGCGCGATCCACTAACCTGCGACCTTGAGCCCGTGTGCTTGCAGCGTCTGCGCAAGCGGCGAGTCGGGCTCGCTCAGACGCCGCACGGTCGCGGTGTATCCGTCTTGCAAGATCGCGCGCCGCGCAGCGAAGTTCATCGGCGAGTACATGAACAGCGTCGCCTCGGTTTGTTTCGGCTCGAGCACCAGGACCGAGGTCTCCGGATGCTGCGCCTCGAAGCGCTCGAGCCCGAGCATGAAGCGCGCTTCCATCCAGATGCGCATGGCTTGGTTGTAGACCCAGATCGCGCCCTTGTCGCGCACGCGCCGCTTCTTGCCGTGACCGGTGGGCACGTCGTGGCCTTCGGCGCCGGCGTGGACCGGCACCATCGGGTTGATCACCACGATCAGATCGCAGCCTTCGACGGCAGCAAGGTCGATGTGCGCCGCGTCGCCCATGCCTCCGTCGATGTAATCGCGGCCGTCGATCTCGACCGGCGCGTAGAGCAACGGGATCGCGCTGGCGGCTGCGACCGCGCGGGCCACCGGCACATCCGCGAGCTCGCCTTGACCGAAGACCGCGCGGCGACCGGCGTCGAGGTCGCTCGCGACGATCAAGAGTCGCTTGGGCAGCTCGGAGAAGCGCGACGGAATGCCGCGCCGCTGCATGAACTCGCTCAAGAAGCGTTCGTAGGTGTCGAGCGTGAACACGCCGGCCGGCAGCGAGTCGACGAAACGCTCGAGCTCGTCCCACAGGTTGACGTCGAGCGGGCTGGTCGCCGCGGACGACACCACGCGACGCGCTGCCGCGATCGCGGAGCCGAACACGCGCAAGATCTCGCCGAGGTCGATGCGCAAGAGGTGGTTGCGTTGCAGCGCGAAGAAGTCGTCTGCTGGGTCGAGCATCGCGCGGTACATGCGCTGCACGTTGAGGCCCCCGGCGAGGGCCATGGCCACGGTGGCGCCCGATCCGGTGCCCACCAGGACGTCGAAGCCAGTGCCCGCGAAGCCCTCGATCCGATCCTCGAGCGCGGCCAGACAGCCGACCTGGTACATGGCGCCCGTGACCCCACCGCCGCACAGGCACAGGCCCAGTTTTTTGCGGGCTTCGACCATCACACCCGAAAGCTCGCCGCGGTCCGTGGCGCGCCGCGACCGCCGATGCTACACGCAGCCGCCGCTCCGGCGGTAGCCGTTTCCCGCGAGCCGACCCGCCGGATGGGCCAAAATCCATGAAAAATCCAGGTGCGCGCCCAGCCGACCGCCGAACTGTAGTCGCTGCGCCACCGCGGCTGCTAGGCTAGATGGGCTCGGCCGGCCCCCGCTGGTGGCCGCCCGCATCACACATGCGTTGCGCTTCGCTCCTCGTTGCCTCTTGCTGGGCCGCTATCCTGTGCGGCGCTGTCGTGCTGCCGTTCGCGGCGAGCGGCTGCGGTGCTGCGGCGATCAAGGGCGCGGCGATTGAGCCCGCGCGGCCGGCTCCGAGCGTCATCACCGACGCGACCTACGACGACGCGCTGCGCCACTATTTCTTGCTCGGCGCCGACGCCGAGGAGCGCGAGCCGCTGCGGCAGCGCCTGGTCGAGCACCTGCTTGCCAAGAGCGCCGGGGCCATCACCTCCGGCTACGACACCGCGGTGGGGCAGCTCGCCGCCGTGACCGATCTGTTCTCGCCGCGCGAGATCACCGATGGCAAGCTACCGGCTGGTCTCGAGCCGCTCTGCCGGTATCTGGTCGACAAGGGCTCGCCCCGCGGGGACGAGGCCAGAGTGCTGTCGGCGCTGCTCGTGCTCGAGCGCATTCACCCCGAAGACAAGGCGGTCGAAGAGCAATACCGCAAGATCAAGGAGTGGGGCTTCGACTCGCGCGCCGCGCTCGGCGCGCCGATCGAGCGCTTCGAAGAGGGTTTGGTCGAGGTGTGGGAAGAGCACGCGCGTCTGACTCCCGCGCCCGAAGTGCTCTCGACCTTGTCGCAGCTCTACGTCGAGCGCCGCAACGAGCTGATCAAGCTGTTCCAGTCGAGCGAGCGGCGCGTGCCGCTCAGTGCGGCGATCTTCGAGGGCGTGCAGCGAACCGCGATGAGCGTGGCTGCGGTCTACCTGCGCCACGGCGACGTCGCGTCGGCGCTGAGCAACGTGCAGGCGATGGGCGCGGCCGGCGGCGTCGAGCACCGGCTGATGGAGATCCTGCAGCTCGCGCGTGACGAAGGCGCGCCGGGTGCGGGCGCGTTGCTCGACCTCGCGCGCGCGTATCTCGAGGACGGCCGGCCCGACGTCTCGCGCGCGCTGTGCGTGACCGGCATGCGCGAGCAGCCGGAGGACGCGCGGTTTCCGCAATGCCTCGCGCGCATCGCCGCCACCAAGAACGACTTCGCGGGCGCCATGGCCTGGTACTCTGAGGCCGTGCGCCTGATGCCCGAAGAGCGCGCGCTCTACGACGAGATCCTCGAGGTGCTGAGCAGCTTGATGGAGCAGGGCTTGTTCGGCAGCGACACGGCACAGACGCGCGCGATCGCGAACCGCGCCGCGACCATCCTCGAAGAGCGGCTCAAGCGCTGGCCGGGCTCCCCGCCCGCGGTCAAGCCCGAGGATCTGTACTTGGCCATGGGCGTGGCCGAGATGAACGCCGGCAATGCGGTCGAGGCCGAGGCGCGCTTGCGCAAGAGCCTGACCGCCAAAGAGTCGATTTCGGGGCTCCTGCAGCTCGGTTTACTGCTCGAGCGCATGAACCGCGACGCCGAGGCCGCGGACATCTACCGCCACGCGCTGCAGTTCCAAAGCGGCAACAACGACGATCAGCCCAAGCGCGCCGAGATCTTCGAGCGCCTCGGTGACGCGCTGCGCATGCTCGGCAAGCCACAAGAGGCGAGCAAGATGTACGAGCAAGGCCTGGCGCTGTGGGACCAGAACCTCTCGCGCGAGAAGGGCCAGCGCATCGGGCTCGCGCACCTGCGCCGCGGCGTGCTGCTCGGCCGGCTCGCCCGCCGCACCGATTCAGTGTCGGCCTTCGAGAAGGCGATGTCGTTCGCGCCCGAGATGCGCGAGACCTATTCCACGATCCTCGCCTATCTGGCGGTGAGCGAGCCCGACAGCCGTTTCGCGCACCAGGTTTTTCACAACGCGCTCAACCAGCTCAGCCTGGAGCCCGAATGGAAGGTGTACTTCGCGTTGTGGCTGCGGATGATCGCCGGTCGCAGCGGTAACGCGCTCGACGCCGACGTGATGGCGATGCTCGAGGACCTGAGCAAGGGCGGCGACTGGTGGGCCAAGCTCGCCCGGTTTGCATCAGGCAAGCTTGCCTTCGACGACTTGCTGGGCGAGGCCTCGGACCTCGGCGAGCGCACCGAAGCGTACTTCTACGAAGGCGCGCGCAGGCTCGGCGCGGGCAATCCGCAGGGCGCGCGCGAGATGTTCGAGCAGGTGGTCAAGAGCAACATGGTGAACTTCTACGAGTTCGCGATGGCTCAAGAGCTGATCGCTCAGACGGCAGTGGCGGCTGCTCAACCGAGCCCCCAAGCGCAGCGCTCGACACCGCCCGCCGCCCACTAAATTTTCGGCTATGCTGCGCGCCGTGATGTCGCGCCGTACCTTCTTGTCCGAGCTGACGGTCGCGTGCGCGCTGGGCTTCTTCGCGTGCACCAGACCACAACCGCCACGGCCGGAGCCCCAGGCGCCCAAGCCGAGCGCTGCTTCGCCCGCAGCCAAGCCTGCACCGCCGGCTGCGCCGCCTCCCGCGCCCGCGCCGAGCATCCAACAGGGCCAAGCGGCCTACGTCCGCATCTGCGCGGTCTGCCACGGACAAAACGGTCAAGGCTACGTGGCCGATCAAGCACCGGCCCTGGCACAGCCCGACTTTCTCAGCTCCGTGAACGACGAGCTGATGCGCCGCGCGATCACGCACGGCCGCCCCGGCTCCACCATGTCCGCGTGGTCCACGGCTCGCGGTGGTCCGCTCGCTCCAGCCGATGTCGACGC
>JBIOJD010000371.1:0-4183 GCA_044450485.1 Polyangiales bacterium
AGCCCACTCTACGGCATTCCGATCAGGCCTGCAGCGGCCTGCGCTGCAAGCTTTTTCGCCTTCAGGTCTTCGGCGGGGCGCCAGGCGCGAGCCACGAGTCGACTGCCTGCTCGAGCTCTTCGGTGGTCAGCGGTTTGTAGATCACGTCTTGCACTCGCGCGCGCTCCTCGGGCGTCACGTCCTGCCCGGTCAGGAACAGGACCGGTACGCGTGGAGCCCGCTTGCGAATCTCGTCGAGCGTGCGTTGCGCCGTCCACCCGGGCATCGAGCGATCGAGCAGGATCAAGTCGGGACACCATCCGGTGTCGAGCGTCGCAACCGCTTCGGGCCCGTTTGCAGCCACGCGTACGTCGTGGCCCCAGTCGCTGAGCAGCAGCTCGAGCACCCGGCCCACCGCCGCCTCGTCGTCCACCACGAGAATCGCGCCACGACCCCGAGCAGATGGAGTCGTTTGCGGCACGGCATGGCCGGCGCTGACGGGCGCGGTCGCGACGCGGGGCAGGAACACACCTGCACTGGTGCTGACGCCGGGTCGCGACTCGAGCAGGATGAATCCTCCGTGCTCGCGGACGATGCCGTAGCTCGTGGCCAGGCCCAAGCCGCTCCCCTTGCCAGGACCCTTGGTGGAGAAGAATGGCTCGAACAGCCGCTGCTGGACCGCCTCGCTCATCCCGATGCCGTTGTCCTCCACGCGGATGCACACGAAGCGCTCACGGTCGCGGTCGGGTACGCCGGGACGCGACGTCTCCACTTCGAGCAGCTTCACGGAAATGCACGGATCGGTGCGATGCGCTTCGAGCACCGCGTCTCTGGCATTGATCAGCAGGTTGACGACGACCTGCTCGATCGCCACCGGATCGCACACTGCTGCGCCGCACGATGTATCGAAGGCCGTCTCGATGATCACTTGGCGCGGAAAGGTGCGCCGGCACATGGAGACCGCTCTCTCCAACACCTGTGCGAGGTCGTGCGCTGCGCGGGTGGGCGTGCCGCGCTTGCCGGCAAAGGTCATGAGCTGCGCGACCAGCTCGGTGGCGCGGTCCGCGGCGTGCAGCGCGTCCTCGAGCGTCTGCGCGGTTCTCGGGCCCGCGTCGCGCAAGGCGAGCTCGAGCGCCGGAATCACGACCGCCAACATGTTGTTGAAGTTGTGCGCGACGCCCGCGGTGAGGCTGCCGATCGCATCGAGCTTCTGCGTATTGCGCAGGTGCTCTTCCATCTTGTGCGTCCCAGTCACGTCGAGCATGCCGCCGGTCATGCGCACCACTCGACCGGCCTCGTCGCGGCTCACACGCCCACACGGCAACAACCAGCGGATCTCCCCGTCGGGGCGGATGATCCGGTGGTCGAAGAAGTTCGGCCGTCCAGCGCTGATGTTGTCCACGCCAACCGCCATGCGTTGGCGATCGTCGGGGTGAACCAGGCGCCCAACATAGTCGCGCGCCGAGTCCGGTTTGCAGCCCATCATCTCGATCAGGCGTGGGTCGTACTCCGTCAAGTCGGTGGTCACGTCCCAGGTCCAGAAGCCGATTCCGGATGCCTCGACCGCGACCCGCAGCTTCTCCTCGCTCTCGCGCAGCTCTTCGGCACGTGCCAGGTGCTCGCTGATGTCCGTTGCGACGATGCACACGTCGCGCCGGCCATCGCCGTGCTCGATCGGCACGGCGTGACCTTGATAGTGCGCAGCACCGCTGGCCGACACGGAGCGGGAACCCTTCACGACGTATGTGCGAGCTTCCCCCGTACGCAGAGCATGCTCGACCGCTTGCTCGTAGTGCTCGAGGTCCGCGGGTGCGATGAACTCCGCGGCAGGCCGACCGATGACCTGTTCCAGAGTCAGGCCCGAGCGCAGATGGTTGATGTAGGTGATACGTCGCTGCGGATCGAGGCGCACCACGAACGGAGGAATCGCCTCGAGGACGGCGCGCAGAAACGACGGATCCTCGAGCGGTACCCTGGCCTCGGACGAGGAGATCCCTGCGCCTGCACCCGCGCCCGAGTCGTCCCGCTTCGCCACAGCCTCGTTTACCACGGTCGGGCGCGCGCGCGCGACCGGGATCGCTGCGCGCGCACGCGAGAAGTGCCTCGGCTGCAGCCGAATTGACATATTCTTGCAGAGCGCCGAAGTGGAGCGCGTGGCCCGACGCGGGTGAGCCGGCCGCCTCACCGCATGTCGTGCATTGCGCGCTCGAACCAGCGTCGCATCAGCGGTTTGGGCCACGGGTAGCCATAGCCGAGCCACAACGCGTCGACGATGCGGGCGATCTCTCGCTCCCGGTCGTCCGCGTGCGCGAGCTCCACCAGATACGCCTCGCGCTCCCAACGAAAGCGGAACCAGCACAGCCCAACCGGCAGCGGCAGCAGCAAGTAGCTCAGCCACATCAGCACGCCCCAGCGCCGCCATTGCTGCACGTGGACGAGCTCGTGCTCGAGGATGATGGGATGCGCGAGCGGATCGCTCACGCATGCGGGGTAGTAGATGGTACGGCCGATCGTCGTCCAGTAGTGTTCCATGAACACGCGATTGCCGAGCAAGCGCAACGCCAGCGCGCACGCTCGCATCAGCCTAGAGCCGGCCTTGGGCGCAAGCCGCACGCGCTCGCGCTCGAGACGATCTGGGTCGAAGGACGCGATGCGCAAGATTCCAGTGAGCGACTATTGCCTCGAGCCGCCGCCGATGAACAGTCCCCAGACGCCTTCCGCGCCGTTGCCGAACAGGCCGTATGGTTTGTCCAAGTTCAGAGTGAAGCGCGCATACAGGAAGCCACCGTCGGAGAAATCGCCCTGCACGAAGGGCACGAGCGCGACCTGCGCGTTGTCCCCGGGGACTTTCGGAAGCCAAGCACCTTGCAGGCGCGTGCCCAGGGTCACTTTGCGGATGCGCCCGCCGATCAGGCCCGCGATTTGCAGCGCGATCTGGGTCGCACCGGTTCCAGTTCCAACTGGGATCATGGCCCCGCCCGCAAAGTCGCCACCCAGCACGAGCGCGCCGCGCTGGATCTCGAGCTGCGCGGGAACCAAGAAACTGAGCGCCTTCGGCCAGTAGGTCCAAGCGTCGCGCATTCCGTTCATGGGGAGCGCCAGCTGGTCCCGCGGCGCCAGCGGTAGTCCGAATCCTCCCCCGATCCGGAAGTAGCCGTCCTGTCCCCGCTTCATGTAGTAGAGCGCTGCAGACGGGTTGCCGCTGGCGACGCCAGCGCCCGAGGCGAGCGCGATCTGGATCGGCCATTCGAATGTGAGCTCGGCGTGCGCCGAGGGCGCGTAGCGCACGTCGATGTGTGGCGTGAAGAAGGCTCCTCCGCGCGCGAACAAGCCGAGCTCGAGCTCGAGCGCCGTGTCCTTTGCCTCGGGCTTGTGATCGGCGAGCTGAGTCGGACGACCTTCGGCGCGCGCTCTCTCCGGCACGCTCGAGCCGATTGCGATCGTGATGAGCCCGATCCTCGCGACGCGCAGCATCGACATCGTTCCGACAGCATAGCCGCGACGGGAGGGCGACGTCTGCATATCCGGCGCGCTCAGCGCGCAAAGCCGTGACCTGAAAGCGGTCACCGCCGACACCAACTTGCAGGGTTGCAAAGTCGATGCCCACGTCCATACCCGCAGCTCGACCGGCGCTTGCGATGTTCGTGCTGTTGCTCACGGCGCTACCGGCGCGCGCAAGCACGTTCTACGTCGCACCGGACGGCAGCGACGCGAGCCCCGGTACGGAGGCCATGCCTTTCGCCACCATCGCTCACGCGCAGGATGCAGCCTCGGCTGGCGACACCGTGTACTTCCGCGGCGGCACCTACAGCTTCACCAGCGCGACCGCCGCCGACGGCGTGGTGCTGAACAAGAGCGGCTCGTCCGGCGCTCGCATCAGCTACTGGGCCTACGCGGGCGAGGTGCCGGTCTTCGATTTCTCGGGCATGACCGCGCAAGCGCGGATCACGGGCTTGCGCGTGACCGCCAGCTTCGTGCACCTGAAGGGCTTCGAAGTGCGCAACGTGCCGCAGAACATCACCACCCAGCACGAGTCGTGGGGCATCTACAACACCGGCAGCAGCAACATCTACGAGAACCTGAACCTGCACCACAACATGGGCCCCGGGCTGTTCATCGCCAAGGGCGGGAACAACCTCGCGCTCAACTGCGACTCGCATCACAATTATGATCCCAAGTCGTCGAGCGGCGACGGCACCAACGC
>JBIOJD010000372.1:0-4141 GCA_044450485.1 Polyangiales bacterium
GACTCGGTGCGCGCCGTGTTCGAATCGAAGAACGGCGGCCAGAGCTTCGGACCGCTGAAATACGCCACGCCAGCGGGCGGCTACGTCGAGGGCCTGGAGATTGCGCGCGGAGACTCCGCGGACGTTTACCTATCCTTGTACTTGACCGATCCCGACATGCGCGCGCAGATCGTGCGCTCGAGTGACGGCGGTGCGCACTGGCGAGCACATGACGTGACGTCGTCGATTCAGGGCGCGCTCGCACGCATCATCGCCGTCGACCCCATGAATGCGGACAAGGTGTACTTGCGGGTCGTCGAGAACGGGCCGACCGAGCGATTCGCGCTCTACGACGACACGCAAGCGCAGGCGCAAGTGACGCTGACCACGCAGCACAAGATCACGGCCTTTCTCCTCAGATCGGACGGCGCGCTGATCGTGGGCACGAGCGGCGAGGGCTCGTACATTTCCAAGAACGGTGGCAAGGCGTTCGAGCCGTGGCCCAACGCACCGCACTTGCGCGGGCTCGGTGAGCGGGGCGGAATGCTCTACGCGGTGGCGGACGACGTCATGGACGGCTATGCGGTCGGCGTGTCCAAAGACCAGGGCGCGAGCTGGCAACCGCTGCTGCGCTTCGAGCAGATCAAGGGCCCGCTCGATTGCGGCGATCTGCCCTCGCGCTGCGCCATCCCGTGGTCGACGTTGCTCGCCACGCTCGCCAAGCCGGGCAGCCTCGAGCCCTTTCTCGACGGCGGTACGGTGCCCAACGAGAACACACCTGCGCCTAGCGGTTGTAGCTGCTCCTTGGCTCCGTCCGTGCAGGCGAGGTCTGGCGGTTGGGCTGCGCTCGGCCTGCTCGCGGGAGCCTCGGCATGCTGCCGGCTCTTTCGGAGAAACCGGTCGAGGGCTCGGGTGCGCTGCGAGGGGGCTGGCTCATAGCTGCTTCCGCGCGTACAATCGGCGCCGGATCCATGGGTCACTCAGCCCACCGCCTGCGCAAGGCGCTTCTCGCGACCGCCGCGCTGCTGACGCTCTCGGGACAGGCTTCGAGCCTGGGCCATCTGCTGCTCGTGCGTCACGTGGTGTGCGCCGAGCACGGCGAACTGCTGCACGGCGACGAGGTCGCGCAAGGCGCAGCAGGCGCGCGACACACGTCGCTCGAAGATGCTGCGCGGGCGGCACTTCGGCAGGACGTCACGGCGCTGCCCGAGCACGCCCACACCCACTGCGCCGTGGTCGCATCGCGCAAGTCCGCGATCGTGGCGGCCGGAGCGGCCCGCGCGCTGTCTGCAATTGCGGGCGTGACGCCGCCCTCACCTCGCGGCGCCATCCCGCTGCGCGCTCGCGCGATCTTGCTCTTCGCGCCCAAGAGCTCGCCGCCAGTCTAGCCGCGGTCAGTTGCACCGGCCGCGGTATGCCGCGGTCTCGGTGAGCAACGGACGAGCAGTCCGAGGCGCGGGCGTGACCCGGTGCTCGGAGCGCTCGCGCGCGGTCGGCAGTGGCCGACGGCGCGATCGACACACACGCGACGGCGCGCGTCTTGCGCGAAGGCCGGCCGAAGGCATCGGCGCCGGCAGGAGGAAGGTTTGAGGACTCTCGACAAGCTCGGGAAGGCCTGGCGCCCAACACGGCGGGCATGGGCATGTACGCTCGCGATCGCAGCCGCGGGGCTTGCGCCGCGCGCGCGTGCCCAAGACGCACCGCCTTCAGCGCCGGACGAGATCGCTCCGCCCGTGCTCGTGCAACGCGTCGACGCGGTCTATCCACCGCAAGCGCTTGGCGCGCGCGAGCAAGCCGCCGTGTCGCTGCTGGTGACCGTGGGCGTCGATGGCAGCGTGAGCGAGGCCGTGGTGGCCGAGAGCGGTGGCGAGGCCTTCGATCGGGCGGCGCTCGACGCCATCAAGCAATGGCGGTTTACGCCCGCTCGGCGCGGGAGCGAGCCCGTGGTCAGTCGCATTCGCGTGCCGTTTCGTTTCGCCCTGCCCGATGTGTCTGCGGTCGAGGCGCCCGCGCAGCCGCAAGCGCCGTCGCCGGCGACGCTGCCGCCGGTCACGGCCGCGTTGGGCCCAGAGGCTGCGCCGCCGAGCACCGCCGAAGCTCCCGCCGCGCCGGTCGAAGAAGCGCCGATCGACGTCACGGTGCGCGGCCGGGCTCGGCCACCGAGCCGAGGCGCTTCGGACTTCCAGCTCGACGTCGGCAACCTCGCGGCGGTGCCGCGCCAGAACGCGAGCGAGCTGCTGAAGCTCGCGCCGGGCGTGCTGCTCACGAACGAAGGCGGCGAGGCACACGCCGAGCAGGTGTTCTTGCGCGGTTTCGACGCGCGCGAGGGTCAGGACATCGAGTGGAGCGCGGGCGGCGTCGCGATCAACGAGGTCGGCAATCTGCACGGCAACGGCTACGCCGACACGCACTTCATCATCCCCGAGCTGGTCTCTTCGCTGCGCGTCGTGGAGGGACCGTTCGATCCGCGGCAGGGGAACTTCGCGGTGGCGGGCAGCGCCGACTACGAGCTCGGTCTGGCCCAGCGCGGCATCACGGCCAAGCAGACGTTGGGGTCGTTCGGCACATCCCGCACGTTGCTCTTGTGGGGACCGTCAGGCGCGAGCGAAGGCACGTACGCCGGTGTCGAGCTGTATCAGACCGACGGCTACGGACAAAACCGCGATGCGCGGCGCGCCTCGGTCATGACGCAGTACGAGGGCCATGTCGGGGCGAACACCTATCGGCTCGCTGCGACCGCATACGTGGCCAGCGCTCACACGGCGGGCGTGTTGCGCGAGGACGACTACGAGCGAGGCCGGGTCGGGTTCTTCGACACCTATGACCACGGTCAAGGCGAGGACGCTTCGCGCTACTCGATCAGCGGCGAGATCGAATCGCATTTCGGCCGCGTTCTGCTGCGCAATCAGGTGTTCGCCATCGTGCGCCCGCTACTCTTGCGCGAAAACTTCACCGGCTTCCTGCTCGATCCACAAGAGCCGAGCCAGCAGCCTCACGGTCAGCGCGGCGACCTCATCGAGCTGACGAACATGGCAAACACGGTGGGCGCGCGCGGATCAGCACGCCTCACCGAGCGTGCGCTCGCGCAGACCCAGCAGCTCGAGGTCGGCTACTTTGCACGCGGCGATTTCGTCAGCAGCACCCAGCGGCGGATCGAGGCTGCGACCGGCCATCCTTACCACGTCGACACCGATATCGATTCGCGCCTCGGCGACATCGGCTTGTATGCCGATCTCGACCTCAAGGCGACCTCTTGGCTCGCGGCCCGCGGCGGCGTTCGCGCTGACCTCTTCACCTACGACGTGCTCAACCGCTGCGCCGTGCAGTCGGTCGCGCACCCATCGCGCGTCACGCCACCCGGCGACGAGTCGTGCTTGAGCCAGCAAGACTTCGGCGCCTACCGCGAGCCGGTGCAGGCCGTGTCCACCGTCGGCGCCGCGGAATCGCCGCGCGTCTCGTTGCTTTTCGGACCGTTTGCGGGCCTCGGCCTGTCCACGAGCTACGGCCGCGGCTATCGCTCGATCGATCCGATCTACGTCAGTCAGGACGCGAAGACGGCGTTTGCCAGTGCGCAGGCGATCGAGGCGGGTCTCAGCTTCGACCGGCGCTTCGGTACGGTCGAGCTGGGCGCGCGCTCCACGCTGTTTCAGACGCGCGTGGACCGCGACCTGATTTTCTCCGAGACCGCGGGTCGCAACATTCTCGGCGGCAGCACCACGCGCACGGGCAGCGCCAACAGCGTGCGTGTGAGCGGGCGCTTCTTCGATGTCGCCACCAACTTCACCTACGTCCATGCCGTATTCGACGACACGAAGCTGCTCATCCCGTACATCCCCGACGTCGTCTTTCGCCTCGACGGAGCGCTGTTCGACGATCGGTTGCTTCCGAGCGTGCAACCTGCGGGAAAACCGTTTCGAGGCCGACTGTCCTCGGGCGTCACCTTCGTCGCGCCGCGGCCCTTGCCGCTCGGCGAGAGGGGCGATGCGCTCTTCACCGTCGACCTGAACGCGACCCTCGGTTGGTCCGTGCTCGAGCTGGGCCTCGCGTGCACGAACTTGTTCGACCGGCGTTACCGGCTGGGTGAGTACAACTACGTGTCCGATTTCCACAGCGAGCCGCTGCCCACGCTGGTGCCGGTGAGGCACTTCGCGGCCGGCGCGCC
>JBIOJD010000373.1:0-4139 GCA_044450485.1 Polyangiales bacterium
CCGGGGCCGCTGGTTGATTGCACGCGCAGAGCGCGTAGAGGCCGAAACACAACGCAATCGCTCGTCTGGTCATGACGCCTCCCGCGTATCACGCGGCCTGCTCGGCCGCACCGCGGTACCCGGTGTAGAGCCAACCGTGCGCGATGTCGAGTCGGCTCCTCGGCGACACGCTCAGTGCGCCGAGAGCGCTTCGCGCAGGCGTTGCAGTCGCGCGGCCCCCACGCCATCGCCCTGGCTGCGCAGCTCGAACAGAGCCTGGTCGAGCCGCGGCAGGGCCGTCGCGCCGTAGGCGTCGGCGATGATCGCCTTGGTCTCGTCGAACTCGGTCTTGTCGTACATGCTTGCCACCAGCAGCAGGTCGCGCAGCATGGTCGGATCGTCCTTGGCGCGTGGATCGGCGCGATAGGCGATGCCGTACATCCGTGACGCGATCCCGTACCACTCGCGATTCATCGACTCCCAGGCGAGCAAGAGCTGCGGCCGCGCGTCGTCCTTGTGCGCTTGGCCGTAGGCGTAGAGCTTCTTCTCGTCCTCGACGTCGAGCAACTCCTTGTCGAGCACGCGCCGATGGCAATCCACCATGAAGTCGGGCATCGGCCCGGCGAACAGATCAGCGGCTGCTGGCTCCGTCGCCGCCGCGCTGGCTGCCTTCGCGCCGGGCTCGGTCGAGCTCGCGTTCGTGGGGGCGGGCGGTCGCGCGCTCTGCGGCTCCGGCAAGGCGGGCGTCTTGCTGGTGGCCGCGCCCGAGGGACCGGCCATCATCCACGCCATCATCGCCGCGAACGCCAAGAGCACTGCTCCCGCAAGCCCCAGGCTCTTCGTCTCCTTCGACACCGCCACGCTGCACCGAACCCGGCGCCGAGCATAGCACGCAGCGCCGCAGGGCTTGCAGGCCGATGCTCGTGGCGACATCGCAGCGAAGCTTGAGCGAAATCACGTCGCGGGCCACGCGGTTGTCGTCACTCGGCGACGCCGCTTGACCAGCGCGTGATGACCGGCTTTGATCGACTCGATGGCACCCGCGCGGAAGTCGTCGGATAGCGCGGGGGAAGATCAGGTCGAGGCGCCGGGCGCGGCGGAGCAAGCCGAAGCCCGCTTTCGGGCGATGTGCGAGTGCGCGCCGCTCGGCATCTTCGTGAGCGAGCTCGGCCGCGGCACGGTCTACGTGAACCCTGCGATGGAGCGCATCCTCGGCTGGAGCGCCGAAGAGCTCGAGGGCACCAGGTGGCAGCAAGCCGTCCATCCCGAGGATCGCGAGCGCCTGATCAACGAACGCGCGCGGGCCTCCCTGGCTGGCCTGCCGTACGACGCGACGCTCCGTTACCTGCGCAAGGACGGCAAGCTGGTCTGGACCAACCTGCACGCTGCACCGATGCGCCAGGGCGATACGGTCTTTGGCTACGTGGGCACGATCGAGGACGTCACCGAGAACAAGCGCCTGCAAGCGCAGCTCGCCGTGTCCGAACGACTGGCCTCGCTCGGCACGCTCGCTGCGGGCGTGGGCCACGAGGTCAACACGCCGCTCGCGGCTGCGCTCGGCAATCTCGAGTGGCTCGCGGCGCGGCTCGAGAACCTGATCGAGCAACAGAGCACGGCTGCGCGAGCTGCCTCGAGCCAGGAGGCAGGCACGGTCGGCGAGCGCCTGCGCGAGCTGCAGCAGCCGCTTCGCGATGCGCGCGACGCGGCCGAGCGTGTGCGTCTGATCATGCAAGATCTGAAGCTCTTTTCACGCTCGGACGAAGAGGCGCGAGGGGCGGTCGACTTGGTGCGCGTGCTCGATTCGGCTACGCGGCTGGCCTGGCACGAGCTGCGCCACCGCGCTCGGCTGGTTCGCGAGGACGCGGGCTTGCCGGCGGTGCAGGGCAGCGAAGCCCGCCTCGGGCAGGTCTTTCTCAATCTGCTGGTCAATGCGGCGCAGGCGATTCCAGAGGGTCGAGTCGATGAGAACACGGTTTGGCTGCGCACCCGAACGGACCGAGAGGACGAGGTGATCGTGGAGGTGACCGACACGGGCAGCGGGATCCCGCCCGAGGTGATCGATCACATCTTCGACCCGTTCTTCACCACCAAGCCTCGGGGCGTGGGTACCGGGCTCGGTCTGGCGATTTGTCACCGCATCGTGAACGGGCTTGGCGGTCACATCGAGGTGGAGAGCGAGCTCGGCAAGGGCACCACCTTTCGCGTGGTGCTGCGCGCTGCGTCCGAGCCGACTGCCGCGGTGCAGAGCTCGCGCCCGGCCGCTCCGCCGGCGCGGCGAGGCAGGGTCCTCGTGATCGACGACGACGCGGCGATGACCAGCGTGCTCGCGTTGCTCGTGGGCGAGCACCACGACGTCGAGACGGCATCCGGCGGTCGAGCCGCGCTCGAGCGCTTGCGTGCGGGCGAGCGCTACGACGCCATCCTCTGCGATTTGATGATGCCCGACGTGAGCGGCATGGACTTCTACGCCGAGCTCGAGGCGACCGTGCCCGATCTCGTCGACCGGGTGATCTTCTTGACGGGCGGCGCCTTCACCTCCCGGGCGTGCGACTTTCTCGCCGCCGTACCGAACGAGCGCATCGACAAACCGTTCGCGGCCAAAGACCTGCTCGCGCTCGTGAACGCGCGCGTGGGCTAGCGCACCCGTCCGCTCAGCGGAAGCCGCCGTGCGGGTGCTGCTTGAGTTTTTTGCGCTGCTCGGGCGTGAGCATGCCCATGATCTTCAGCATGGTGCGGATGCGGACTTTGACCAGCTCCGTGCGGAGCTGGCCGACCTTGTCGACTTGCTTCAGCACCGCGTCGCTGTCCGGCTTGTCCTGGTCGAGCAGGCGCCCCAGCTCGAGCCTGGCTTGCGCGAGGTCGGCGCCCAGCGCAATGCCTTGCTTGGTCGCGTCGTAGATCGCGTCCTTGACGTTCTTGCGCACCGCATCGCTCAGACCGAGCTCGCCCGCGATCTGCTCGAGCCTGCGCATGTGCATGCCGTGACCGTCGTCGTCATCGCCGTGCATGTACGGACAGCTCTCGCCGTCGCAGTCGTCGTCCTCGTGCATGCCCATGTGGCCGTGGCCCATGTCGCCATGACCCATCCCGTGGCCCGGCCCCATCTCACCGCCCGGTTTCATCGGGCCGTGCGCGTCGCCGCCAGCGGGGCCGTGTCCCGCTGGCGGGCCCATCTGCGCGAGCGCAGGTGAGGCCGTGAGCAGCAGTGTGCCGAGGAGCCAATGGTGTGCAGAGCGCATGGAGGATCTCCTGTCTCGAGTGCGAGTTGCGTAGAGAGGTAACCACGCCCGACCCACGATGCCACCGAAAGCACGGCTGGTTCCGGAATGAGCGCTTCACTCACAACCGCTCCCAAGCCTGGGTTGTTCCCGGATCCGCCGCGGAAGGGGATTCTGCTATGCTCGGGGGGTGGTGTCCGGCCCGCGCCGCGCATGAATCAGATCTTCATTCCGATCGAGTGCGTCCACCTCGAGACCGTGTTCGAGCACGGGGTGCGCACCGAGTACGCCTTGCTCGAGCCGCAGGGTGAGGTGTCCCCGTTGCGGATACGCTTCGACGACCTGCGGCGCGAGCTCGCCGATCGGTTCAGCCCGGAGCTCAGCGCGCAGACCATCGTCGATCGAATCGCGGCCATGCAGGACGAGCAGCTTCTCGTCATGGTCACGCTCGAGACGCGCGATCGTCGCTGGAGCCTCAGCATCCGCGCGCGCTATCCGTTCGAGAGTCAGCGCCAGCCTGCGTTGCTGCAGGAGCAACGTGGAAGCAGACGCAGGAAACCCGAGCAGCCCAAGGACGTCCGGGTCGAGCTCGGGCAGCGGTCGCTCGAGGGCACCGTGTACAACGTCTCCGAGCACGGTCTCGGGATCGCGGTGCTGACCACGCAGCTCGAGCAGCTCGCCACGTTTCGCCTGGACGAAGCCGTCGAGATCGTGGATGGCCAGCGCCGCTTCGGCGGTCGCATTCGCTCGCAGTATCCGGCTGCCGGCGGTTGCGTGCTCGGCATCGAGCTGCGCGAGCGGCTGATGCTGCCCGGGCTTCCCGACATCGAAGCCTGAGAGGCTCGCGGCGCAGAGCGTGCGTCGACCGCGCGGCGCACGCGAAATTTGCGCGTGCGATCCGTGCGCTTACGGATTTGCGTGGGCGCGAGCCCGGAATCGGGC